>JAKPPK010000041.1 GCA_029547385.1 Candidatus Latescibacterota bacterium | reverse complement strand
GCAGCTTCCCACACAACCGTTGCCAGTTGTGCAGGTGCCGTTAGGCTCCTGCGGACGGAACCGCAGGTTCGGCTTATGGTTTTATCCATATCGAACGATTACTTGAGCGACTTTCACGTCGCACGCGAAGCAAACCGTGCGGTGGTCACGGCGGAGAAGAAAGTCGTGCGGAGGATTCCGATGCCGCTTCATTCCTGCTCGAACCCTTGATTCTGGAATTTGAGCGTCTTGCAGTTCTCCGAAACGGTGCGAACAACGTGGTCGGGAATTCCATCCGCAACACGCGCTTGGATTTCCAAGGTCACTTCTACATCCGCACCAATCAGGCTTGTCAGATGTTGAACAACCTCTGCGGAGACTTGCGCCGCGTCACGGTTCAATCGCGCTGGATCGAGTTTGACGCTGCCGAAGAAATGAGTCGGTTTTGGCGGAAGTCCACGTTTGGGCACGGCAATCTCGCCCCCAAGAGTGGGTTGTGTCGTCGAGCCCGCTGACGGGGGAGCGGTTTCAGAAGTTGGGGCGGTAGTGGGACGATCGGCTTCCATTTGGCGCAGCGCCACGTCTGGCTTGACCAAGAGTGCCGATGAATCCGGCTGAATGGTGACATGGCAATTGCTCCGCAAACCGACATAACGCTGCCGTTTCTCATCCCACGAATCAGCAATGGCAAAAGTCTCCGCCGTCCACGTCGTTCGCAAAAGCCCGTCCTGAATGCCTGCAACCAGAACTTCAGGACCGCGCAAACGCTGCAAATAGGGGTACTTCGCGTAATCTTCCACCAACTGCTTCACCGGGACGTGGTTGTCACGCCAGAGTGGAATCCTGTCGAGGTCTTGCCGTAACAAGGTCGGCGCAAACTGGAGCGCCATCTGCGTATCGGACCTCAGTTTCTTGGACGCGCGAACGGCAAGCGGATCAGGGCCGGACAGCCGCACCGCCTGCCACTCCAACGCGGCTTGCGGTGTTGACTGCGTGGGGAATAGCAGCCAACAGAACGTCTCGCCCAGACGACCTTTGATGGCGGTGTTCCAACTCGTCTTTTGGTTCGTCACTTGGCGCACTTGAAAGCCGTCCAGTCCGAGTTGGTCCTTGTCGTTCTCGATGGAATCCCAAGCGAGGTAGAAGCGCATGGCCTCGTCCAACTCTGCCAGGCGTGCGCGGTCTGCCGCGAGGAATACAACGGCGTTCTTGAACAAGCGCGGGCTGTTCGCACGCGCGTCCAGAATGGCTTGTGCCTGTGCTTGAGCTGCATTGCCGGCCTCCCTTGCATACGGATAATCCACACTCAGGACCACCAGTTGTGTTTCCATTTCGTCTGGAATATCCCCTCCGTTCTTTGGAAACAGACGGATTGCGAGGAAGTCCCCGCGCGCCCTCGTGTCCTCCTGCACTCGCTTCTTGATTTCGTCCGTGACGGTGTCGGGATCGCGTTTCATCTGCTCGGCGCGATCCTCGGCGAGTTTGGTCACGGTCGGTTGGGTTGAATACCAATAGCGCGCGTTGTCCTGGTAAAGATACGTGGCGCTTTGGGCAAGATGTCGGAGCGCATCGCCGAAAATCGCGGGACTTTCGCCAGGCTGCACACAGCCAAGTTTGATGCGGCGGTCTTCGACCCCGCGGTTCGCCGCGCCGGGCGTGGGCGCTGACGCCAGAAACAGCGTGCGCGCCACTCGACGACATGCCGAATGTCTGCCGAGATTTGGTTTCTCGCGGTCGAGTTTCAGCGGCAAAGAGCTTTCGCCGTCCACGTCCTTTTCGAGAACCGATTCCCACCCATCGGGCAGGAAGTGGATGATTTCGGAAATCACCCGCTGGTCCAGCAAGGGAATGTGAGCCGGGAGAATGAGCGGGCTTTTGTCACCCTGCTCCCAGAGCGCGTGAATTACTGACGCCATCAGGCGCAACACGCCGCGAGTTCGCTGGAATTTCACCAGTCCAGACCAATCCTGATACAACCGCTCGAAGATTTCGGGATGAATCGGATACGCCGCCTTCAGCTTTCGCTCGTAATCGGCTTCGCGACATTCGGGGGGGAATTCCTGATGCTGGTTTCGATACAAGTCGCAAAAGGCTTTCGCCGCGTTGTCGCGCGCCGTAAACAAGCTGGGGTCGCCAATGGGCTGGAACAACCGTCGTCGGACGATTTCAAAACTCTCCTCCGCGTTGGCAGGACGCCACGACGCCTCAACTCGTCCGATCGCGTTCTTGAGGGCGACCAGCGCCTGTCGGCCACGCGCGCCGCCGACTTCTTCATCATGCACACCGGCAGACGGCGATACCGTTGCTGCATCGCTGGATGCTGGCACGCTGATCACCAGCATGGCCTTCGGCGCGGACTTGGTTTCCTCACTCAAAGTCTGCGCGAACGTGAAATGCGTCTCAAAATCGCCGCCGGGCAAATCCTTCTGCTCGTGCAGTTGCCGTGCATAGGCCACCCATTCATCAATCAGAATCAGACACGGCGAATACTTCCGCAGCAGCTTGCCGATGGCGTCGCCGGGATTGGTCGCCGTTTGGTCTGCTTCCTTCACCATGGCGTAGCCATCCTTCCCGCCAAGTTGCCATGCGAGCTCGCCCCAGAGTGTTCGGACGACTGTGCCGTCGTCCTTCCGGTCGGGTTGACCGGGAGAAATCTTGTTGCCGACGATGACGACGCGGCGAATTCCTTTGGACAACTCGCATTTTGCCTCCTCGAACACGACCTCCAGCCCCGGGAAATCCTTCTGCGAATGTCCGGAAAACAAGTGGTAGAGAGCGAGCATCGAATGGGTCTTGCCGCCGCCGAAATTGGTCTGCAATTCCACCACCGGATCGGACGCCTGCCCGGCCATTCTGCGCACCGCGCGCACGAGCAAATCCTTCAGGCCGGCAGCGAGAAACGTCCGGCGAAAGAACTCAATGGGGTCGCCGTATTCGGATGAAGCCCGGCCTTTGTAAACCTGCCACAAGTCAGCGGCGAATTCGGCCTGTTGATAGCGCCCGGATGCCACGTCGGGGTGCGGCGTCACAACTTCCCGCCACGGGCGCAGTCCCGCCACGCTTTGGCCTTCCAGCACCGTGGCGGCGGCCTTGCGTCGTTCGTGCCGCGCTTGCTCATCAAACTTCACACGCAGCAACTCCGCCTTGTGTCGGGCAATCACTTCAGTCTCCTTGGGCGCGGACACGGCGTTGAGCAAACGCTCCATCGAGTCAAGCGCGCGATAAGCGTCGTCAGTGGTGAACGTCCGCTGATGCGCCCACTTGTTTCTGACATCCCGCAACTCGCTGACCAGACTGCGCTCGGTGTGGCCAAGGACCTTCTTGAAAACATCGTTCCACTGATTCCACAACGTGGCCAGCAGGCTCGCGATGTCCCACTGCGGCTTGTCCGGCGTGCCGAGAAAATCAACCTGCGTCGCGCTCAGAGTTTTCCGGGTTTCGGCGAACCACTCGTCCTGGTAGTTGCTTTTCAGTTCGCGCTCGACGAACGGCTGCAAGCCCGCCGTCAACTGTTCGAGGCATTTCCCGATGCGTTCGTGATTCGTGATGGCCATAAACTATTGCTGGTTGAAATCCGACTCCCATTGCTTGAGGAGCGCGACGATCTTATCAAAGTCCGGCGGCTCGCCGAAAAACATCTGCTGCATTCGCGCGTAATCATCGCGGAGCGCCTTCAAGCGGTGTTCAGGCGGCACGACGCGGAGCGTTCCCTTTGCCGCCTCGCCATAGCGCGCCCAGCTTGTCTTGAAGAACAGATTTTTGTGCTGCGCAACTCGCGCGAGCAAATCCAGCTTCGCGGTTGCGCTCGCACCGATGCACTTCCGGATCAACTCATGGAAATCACAGTAGTGACGCGAAAACCGGTCGGGCATCGGCTTCTCGGCCGGACGATGAAACTCGGCGTGCAGGATGGTGGCCTTCTCCCAAAAGGTGCGTTCAGCCGAGAGCACTTTCACTTCGGCGCTCGGCTCACGAAAACCCCGTGGAAATTCTTCCGCGACGTAGGGAGTGATGGTCTTGGTTTCGCTTGGCCAATGGTCGGCTCGCGCTCCCATTTCAATTTTCACCACGCGCCGGATGTAGCCTGCCGTGTCAGGGGCAAAGCTGGACGGATAATCGAACATCAAGGTCTGCTGGTCCGGGTCTTCATCATCCGCGCGGAGCGACCACTTCTCGTCCGCCCCCACCTTCGCCTTAATGGCTTTGTCCAATGCCGGTTGCAGGACCGAAGCAATCTTCTGCTGACAGGCGGCCTTGAGCGCCTCGATGCGGCGCTGCTTCTCCTTGTTGCTCGCGCCCGCCTCCGGCTCATTCGCACCTCCGAATCCAAGCCAGCCACGGTCAATCGAAACGTCGATGTCCTCAGAGAACCGTTCGATGACCTTGAACACTTTGGACAACGATGTGCCGCCCTTGAAAATTAGGTGCTCGCCGATGTCAGGCAGCCGGAACAATTCCTTCAACGTCCAGCATACCCAGAAATCCTTTTCCAGAATCACAGCACCCATGCCTGTCTTCAAGGCGGCACTCTCAAAGAGTTCCGCCCGCTGCCGCTGGGAAATTTGTAAAATGGTATCCATGCCTCAAGTTTGAGTGATCTGCCGGACGAGCGGGCGCATCCAAACCACAAGTTTTGAATTGAGGGACGCCAAATCCTTTTTGGTGCTCGCGTCCAAATCGCGCTTGAGGCGGTCAACATGCTTCGCCACGTCGGGGCTGCCTTTGAGGTAGCGCAAGGCTTGGATGACGAGTCCGGCTCGCGTGCCAGCCCCTAGCAAATTGCGTGGTGCGGCCCGGCGAAAGATTAGCGTCAACTTGCCGAGTGAAACTTTCCGCGGCACACCGTCCGTGAGAATGATGATCTTGGCCGGCACTTGGTCTGACAATCCCAGCGCATTCGCGGCGTAAGCCCCCGTGAACTGCCACTGCGCGTGGCTGCCGTCCATGAGCGCCCGCACTGTCGCCATGATGTCCGGTGCGGTCTGGCCGATGATCGGATTCGCGCGCGGCAAATCGTAAAGCCCCCGGCGAATCCGCCGAATTTTCCCCGCTTTCACCAAGCGACTTAATGCCTTACGAATGGCATCCTGGCCACCAAAGTCGGCAAAGTGCCTTGCCGAAAAGACTGAGGCGGCCGGTCGCGACCGAATTGACCGGAGTATCACTTTATCAATGGGTTGGGCGGTTGTCTGCATTTGCGTTCTGTCACAAAAACTGCCTAGTTTTTGTGACCGTCACAAGTCAATTCTCACTCGTTTCAGATGTAGTGCCTAAACGGTAACGGCGCTTTCGGAACTGCCGGGCCACTGACCAAAACTTCGCCGACGGCATCTGCGAATTTCAGCGTGACCGGCACGCCATCCGCAAACCGGCACGAATTGTAATTCAACTTGGTCAGCGCGAGCACGTCCTGAAGAACGGTTTCAATTGGTGCTTCGCCTCTGTTGACCTCAACAAGAAGCGGAGATGGGACTTCCTTGCCCGGATACGTTTGGAGTCGTGGAGTAAAACCGCGCGACCAAAGGTAGGCAGAACGGGAATCTTGAATCCACGCTACACCGCGCATCACCGGCATTGATCCTTGTTCGCGGTAAAGGCGGAAGGAGTCCGCGTCATCAATCTTCACGCCCACAACTTGCGTGCGCTTGCCGGCCGCTTCCAAAAACCCATTCCATTCCGGCTCATCGAAGCGGACTCGGCCATGCACGAACAGTTGCTCGGGCGGGTTGCCGTCGTGCTTCGACTTGTAGGATTCAATGGCCTGACTGAGCAGTTGATACGCTGCGTTTGTCGTCAAATGGAAGTGTCCGCGCTTTCCCGTCATCCACGGGCCGACGTTGCCCTTGAAAACCACACCGTCGCCGGAGTCGAGAAACATCTGCGCGGCGCAACAAGCGGCCTGCGGATCAGCGTTCTTCTCGTCGCGTTTGTAGGCAAGCCCGACGTAGCAGACGCCTTTTCTCACGCCGTTCAATTTCCAGGGACGCCCGCCCACCTTGTAGTAAATCGCAGAGCCTAGATTCCACGCGATCTCGGATTGCAGCTTGTCGAGTTGGCGGGTCGGCTTTCCCGCCTTGTTCAGAAATTCGCGGTGCGCCAGCGTGCTTTCGCGAACAACCTGAGTCAGGATACTCTGCGACAACAGCCGACCTTTGATTTGGTTTCGGAAATCGGGGTCATATTGATACGGCACGGCCGCTTCGTTCCATTCCCCGAACAATGCCGGCTGTTTTTGGAGCTTGTGCGCTTCCGATGGTTTCATCGTTCCGGCTGCATGGATGCGGAGTTCTGACGCAACCGTCTGCGCAGGACGGCAATACTTGTAAACATCTTCGGGCGCGATAATGAACCAGAGAGTGGGCTTGTCCTCCTCGGTTCGTATCGCCTCCAAAATCCGTTCGGTGAAAAATCCCGCTGTCTCGTAAACCCGTTTGAATCGGTCGCCAATGAGCACATGCTTCATTAAAGCCGATTCTTCAAACTCAATGGTCACCAGCGGTTTCGGACTGAAAGGAATCCCAAACGCCGCCTCAAATCCCGGAAATGGTGGGCGAAGGCGTGTTGGTTTTTCTTCCACGACAGGACGCTGGATTTTGTCCACCCATTCCGCGAACCGCCGAATGCCTGTCTTTGTTCCGATGACCCCGTAGCGCACGCCAAACGTCTGCGCCGGATCGAACGGCCCGAACAGGCTCAAACCGTCGCGAGGGTCTTCAATGCTCTGACTGTGGCCAAACAGCAGTGTCGGTTCAGGGATGTGGATGAGCTTGTTCACGCTTCAACCTCCTCTTCTTCCGATTCGTCGCCTTCTTCGTCGTCATGTCCGGGTTCTTCAACCGGCGGCTGCTCTTCCATCAATTGGAATGAAACCGGGCTCTCGAACAACATCGGCGTCCGCTTCGCGATCAGGAACTGATCGCTCGACAAGGGAATCTGAATCTCGTTGCCATTCTCGCCCGCAAAGAAAGTCATAGTCGCCAGAATCCGGTCTAGCCAATCATCGTTATACCAACTCTTGCACTGGCTGCGGCGGGCGGCGTGCTGCTTCGCTTTGCTTTCGTAAAGAACGCCGTTTTCCGTGAATGCAACGTGCGCCTTTACCGCAAATCCTGTGAACGGCCAGAAAAAGGGGCGTGCCTGTATGCCGAAATGCCAGTTGCGATACCGCGTCTGGCCTTCTTTCGCGCTGAACGATTTGTATCCCACCATCGCGCGCCAGCACTTCTCTCCGGCAGGATTGGTGAAAAACACTTTGTCGTTTTCCACCAGCCCTTGCTTGAACCAGTAATACTTCGCGCCGCCGGAAAGTTCGTATGGCAGCAATCCCTTGGAGATGGCGAATCGCTCGAAGCCATCACGAAACATCCCGCTCAGAATGTATCGTGCATCGCGACGCTCGATTTTGGGATGCTCCATGCCGTCTTTGCTGAAGCCATCTACGCTCAACTCCACGCTGTGAACGATCTCCAGCCCATGTTCAGCAAGCTGCGCCGAGAGTTCGTCTGCCTTTGCAAAACTAAACAAACAAGTGCCATGCGGTCGGGTCGGGACAGAGAACTCCAAAATTTCGTCTTCCACGGCCTTCTTAAATTTGTCCTGCGGGTCTATCGAATGTAGCCATACCGTCTCTGGCAGCTTGGAGAACTCGAACCAGTTCGAGGCACAGCGCTCCGGCGTGGGAGTCACGCCTTCTGCAACCGAGTAATTGTCGCGCCACCATTTCGTGACGGCATCGGGAGTGAAACGCGGGTCGCGCTCAATGCCATCCTCCTGCAACTTTTTTAAGAGACTGCCATAGCCGGTGGTCCAGCCCTTAGAAAAATCAATGCAGTTCAAACGTTGAAGCTCGATGTTGATGTCATCATGCCGGATGTCATCAATCCGCAGCGGGATGATGAAGTCCTGGATGTTTCGTCCCACCTTGCGCGCGACCGTCAATTCCATCAGCGCGCCCTGCTTTTGGTTCGACGTTTTGGATAGCACGAACAGGAACTTTGCCGTCCGCTCGCGAATTGCGACTTCGATGTCCCGCCAGAAATCCTCGCCGCCAAGCAATTTCGTCAGGTCTGACCACACTGGATAACCTTCGCGTGCCAGACGCAGGGCCAGCCAGCGCGTGAACAAATTATCTTCCGGGTTCGCATGGCTCACAAACAGCATGTTTCGTGGTTTGGCCGAACTGGATTTCGCGTCTGTCATAATCATCAGAGCTTTAGATCAATTCCCCCTGCGTCGGCGTCGCTGCCGCCTTCCGTTCCTCCGCCAATCGCTGCACATCGCTCCACGAGAGCACGAGGGCGTTGTAGGCGATGGCTTCTTGCGCCCATTTGCGACGTTCGCAAATGGTGTAGAGCCGATACGACAGGTCGCGCGCGACCTCGGCTTTTGCACCGAGTTGCTGGATCAATTCCGCCGCGCCGGACTCGCCTTGCTCCAGGCGGCGAATCAGGTGATGCGTGATTTCCCAAATCGTCAGGCGATTGTCCGTGGCCGGATTCCTGCCTGCGCCGTGCTTGGCGCCTGCCTGTTTGGCAGACAGGCGGCAGGCAGGCCAATCCGCGTCCAACTCCTCCTTCTTCAGCAGGCGCACCTTGCCGCCTTTGGCTTCGAGAATGCCGGCGTCCTGCATGCCGCGCACGCTCGTGTTTTTAGCCGTGCAAAGCGTCTCCGCCACGCCATACGCGCCCTCGGCAAATCCGTTCTGGTCGAACCACGCCAGCGCCCAGCGCGTGTCCGCGTCGAACTCGCCTTCCTGTTCGGCCAGCACCTCGTCGAGGCACTTGTTGATTTCCGTCAACGCCGACCGCACCGACATCGTTGAGCCATCCGTCTCCAGCACCTTGGCATAACGGGAAAACACTGCCATGCCCGGACCAATGGCGGCTTGAGCCAAATCCACCGGCGCGATGTTGCCCTTCTGCATAGCCCGCAACGCTTCGGGTAACTCCCGTTTCAATGCGGCCAGAAAATCGCGACGCGAAGCAACGCCAGCGTCTTTCGGTCGCGGGCGGCATACGAGGACGATTGAAGAGGCGAGAGCATTTGTTCCGATGCTAACACTACGAGAGCCTCTCTCTGTGCGAATCGGCCATGTGCCAGTTATTTGAAAACCCTGAGAAATCAATGCTTGAAGCATGGTTTCCCAGCCGGTGGATACCCGCCCCGACTGCCCACCTTCACTCTCTTCTTCTTCGGTCTCTTCCGCCTGCTTAAAGGCGTAGTAAATAGTGCATGGAAACGAAGCGGATTGGAATAAACGCAGCTTCCCAAAAACTTCTGTCAGACCGCTCTCGAAGAACTTTTTAGCTGCGTGGGAATCGCCGTCAAATCTTGTAGCGGATACAATCAGTTCCTCGGCCTTTGGAACAAGCAGCGTGGAAAGCAACTTCGGATAGACCGAGGCCAAACTCTTTCTGAGCCACACGTAGAAGAAATCCGAGAGGTCCGCATAGCCGATGTTGTCGTAATAAGGTGGGTCGGTAGAAAAAAGCACCGAGGTTTTCAAATCCAGCTTTGCAGCCGATTTTTGTTCTGCACTTCCAGCTTTGCCCCCGCTCGGCAGTCCTGAAATTGCGCGCACGATTCCTTGGGCGGTTACTGACATATCTCCTGCGCCTTCGGCAAATGGATTTACTTCTGTGAAATCCCAAACCATAGGCAGAGCCTGCCGGGCAAATGTTGACTTCGCTTGGTCGCGAGTTGGACTCCACGCCACCAGCGTCGAGTTGTAATCAGCAAGTTTGCTGATCGCCATTCCGAGATACGTGACAGTCGCAATTGCGTATGCGGAGCGAAACTCGGCAGCCGCCTCCTTCGACGTGCCAGCCGCATCGCGCTCAATTTTTTGCAGTGCTTCCGGAATTAGATCGCAGAAGACGGCTAACATGCGCAATTGTCTGTTTGTAAACAAGTCGCTTGCTTTGGTAAGACCGAAGTTTCTGCACCAAACATCTCTGGGGTTAGCGGCGAGTTCAACATCGAGTCCAGCCGGTGGCGAAGCCGGCGGTGTTTCATCGACTGCGTCCGGTGCTTCCAAGTATTTTCGTCCATGCTTCGCTTTGACCACGACTGCGGTGGAAACACGGCCCAGTCGTTTCGCAATTGCTTCCGCAGCGACGTAGTCCCGCTCCGTAATTGTCTTGCAGAAGGCGCACTCAAAGATTCCTGACATCCCTCGTTTCAGGCCGGCCTTGGGGTCGGCATACTGCGGCGGCGGTGTGTCGCGAATCACGAAGCGAACTTTACTGCCATTAAGCTGTGGCCAGAGGTATTGTTCTTGGCCTTCCTTTGAGGAGAGAACAAAAGACGAGAGTAATGGTGTAAAACGTCCACAAGCAGGATTCGAGCACTTGACCGTGCGCGCCCACAGCCAGGCAATCACCGTCGCTTCACCGCCGCCATGTTCCTTCGGCAGCTTCACCTTGGGATACAGATGGCCGATGCGTTTCTCCGCCTCGTCGCGCATCCATTGGCCGTAGTAACGAATGTCCTCGGCCAGTCCCGCCGCGCCTTTCCACGAGCCGGACGCACCGAGTTTCTTCTTCGCCTCCGGGTTCACCGGCGGTTTGCCTGCAAACTTTGGCGGGATTTCAATGAGCGCCTTGTTGATGAGCACCGGCACGGGATTCAAATCGCTCGCGTGCGCCTCCAGCCCCAACCGTTGCGCCTCCAGCGGAATCGAGCCGCCGCCACAGAACGGGTCATAAACCGGCGGCGCATGTTTCGCCAGGAAGGCGAGCAACTCATCCGGCCGGGCGGGCGGCGTGACGCCCGACGGGGCGACGGACCGGGCGATTTCGTAACGCGCGGCGCTGAGCACGCGCTCGTTGTTCGAGTTTTCCCACTTCACGAGGTCTTCGATGATGCGAAAGAGCCGCTGCCGTTCCTTTTCCTGCGCCGCCTCGGTTGGAAACTTGTCCGGATGGGCCGAGGGGTCATCCACCAACGACGCAAACAGCACCGCCCGGCACGCCGCGAGTGGCCGTCGCGCCCACCACAAATGCAGCGTGGACGGATGCCCATGCCGGATGGATTTCTCGCGGGCGGCCTCCTTGTTGATGGCCTCCAGCGGCAACGCGACTTCAATCAGTTTCTTTTTGTAGGTCATGGAGATTCAACCGCGAATGGACGCGAATAGACGCGAATTAGGGAAGGGCTGCCAAAAGCGATGCCCGAGATTCGAATGGAATCCACTTGCACCGCCACCCTCCAGGGCGGGCGAGGTCACCCTTCGAAACTCAGGCGGCTCTCGGTATCGTTGCTGTGAACAGATTGCGCTCATGATCCGATTCCAATTGCAGAGCCGGAATGGCCGCCAATGCGCGTCGAATGCCCGTGCCGATGCCGCGGTAGGGCAGTTCTTTCGTGGCGAAGGAAGCGATTAAAGGATTTCGGATCAGGGAGACGCCGTTGCGAATGTTCTCGATGGTGAGATTGTTCGGCAGCGAGCCGGGGCTGATCAGTTCGATGCGATTGTCGAACACGAAAACGCGCCACGGCGCGGAGATGAAGTAGTCGCGGTGCAACAGCATGTTGACGACAAGTTCCTCCAGGGCTGAGGCCGGGACTTCCAAATCGCCCTCGGTGTTGATTCCCTTGTTGCCCTGAACTCGCCGTAGATTGCGGGTGAGGAAAGACATCATCCCTTTGTGCAGATTTCGCAGGCAACCGGGAATGTCTTCACTGTCGCGATACTTGCTGCCGGCGGGATCATTCCCGACGAAGGAGACAGCCTTAACGACGAAGGCAGGCCGATGACGCTGAGGATGTCGCCCGAAAAGCATCAGCCCGGCGAGGTTGAGCAGGTTGTCCCGCGCCAAACCGAGGTTGTGTAGCAACTGGGCCAGGGAAATACCGTCCCGTTCGAGCACCCTGTCCAAAGGGCCTCCATACTGCTTCTCGAAAAACTCACGGACGTGGTCGGCGTCAACGTCTCCGACGGTCGTGCCCTCGACCGGAACTTCATCCGCATGGACGAGGTCGGCGCTTTGCAGCAGCCGTTGGATTTCCTCGCGTGAGGTCACGCGGCGCTTGTCTGAGCCGGACTTGACCCAGAACACCCCGTTGCTATCGGAGTACGGTTTGGAAAGGCCCTCCGGGACGGAGACGACCATCACGAGTTGGCCGGCGGCTGTCGCGATGTTTTCCGTGGTTGGGTTGATTGATGGACGGACGAGATTGGTAGCGGTGTTGGAAAGCAACTGATTGATGCGGCGGATGTCCTCTGCCGACAGCCCCACTACCACCCCTTGGTCGCTCACGCCGATGATGATTTTGCCTCCCTTGCTGTTGGAAAACGCCACAAGGTCGCCGGCAAGCGATTCGGGGTTTCGGACATCCTGCTTGAATTGGGTGCGGCTGTCTTCGCCGCGCGCGATCAATTCGATAAGCTCTATTGCTTCCATAGTTGATAAATCTCCTTTCTCCGGGCGAATGCCTCGTGACCGCCTTCCATGATGGACACAATCGCCTTTTGAATTCCGGGCTCGTCAATGCTCCCGACCTGGACCTTTCCCTTTCCGCTTGCGAAAGAACAAGCGACGACCTGTTCAGCATCGCCGAGCACAGGGAAGTTGGCGTTATGCGTGGCAAAGATAAACTGGATGCCCTTCTTGAGGCTGCGGACAAGTTTGATCACGTCGTCGAAAATGGTCTGGTTGTCCAGATCATCTTCGGGCTGGTCAATAACGATGACGTCGTTCTCGCGCTGGCTCAGGATGAAAAGAATCAATGCGGAAGCCCTCTGCCCCAACGAATGTTCCCGCAAGTCTTTGCCGTGATACTCGATCCGGAACAGGTTGGGCACTTGCCACGTGAGGAGGGAGGCTCTGGCGTCGTTGAAATAGCGGCGAAACACGTCGCCCGATTCACCGAGAGAGCCGCAAATCGTGTCGAGCGATTCGTAGATCGAGATGAAGTCGGAGTGCTGCTCGACCACTCCTTGGAGAGTGGCCTCACGAAGCCGGCTGCCCCGGAAATGGGTCTGCAATTCCCGGAGGAAAGCCGACTTGTCACCCTTGTACACCGGGATGATACGCAGCGCACCCTGGCTGGTGTTGAGCTTCTGAACTTCCGCTTCGATCTCCTTGAACTCCTGATGCCAGAGATCGGACAGCCGTTTCAGTTCCTTCAGCAACTCAGCGTGAAGGGCGTTTCTCCGGGTGCGGCTTTTCGCGACTTCTCCAAGCGCCAGTTTAGCTTTCTGAAGTTCAGCGTTGAGCTTTACGAAGTCGTCAGGGCGCACCGTGACTCCTCCCTTCTGTTGCAGTTGTTCACTCAACTGCCGCTCGATGGCCGCGAAATCATCTTTGAGCGCCTCGCGCCGGCGCTCCAATTCCTTCAGTTTTTCGCGCAATGTTCGCGAATCGTTGCGCGCGTCTGTCAACGCCTGCCGAATTTTCTCAGGGGCTTTGCGAAGCCGGTCGAGAATCTCATTGATTTCCTGAATAAGGTCAGCGTTTTCCTTTGACTCCAGGCGAGGTAAAGCGAGGAGTTCGGCCTCCTGCTCGCGCAGAAACGTGTCGAAGGAGCGAACGAAGGTCTCTGCCCCCTCAACGACCCGTCGGGCGTGCGTTACGTCAGTGTTGAATTCCACCTGACGCTGCAACTGTTTTTCGACTCCGTATTTTCGAAAGAGCTCAAGGCGGAATTCCGTGTCCTTCTTCTTGTTCTGGTACTCATTCTCCAGCGTGTCGAGGTCCTTCAACTTGTCGAGGTTGGCAAGCACGTCCATGACCCGTTGCCGCTGGGCCGCAATCTCGCTCCGAGTCGCATCCAGTTTTGCTCCCAGCAAGCGTTCGACGAGTTCACGTTCCGACCCCTCTCCCCTTTTCACAAGCTCCTTTTGGCCGAAGAAGAGCGGATTCTTGATGGGGATGCGAACTCCCGGACGTAATTCTCCATCGAAGTAAACATCTGAGCGCTCGTTGAGGATTCGCCGAACCTCAAAGCAACGGCCCTGTGCGTCTTCGGCTTCGACTACAACTTTGCCCCCACTGCCGAGGGCAAATCGAACCAACTCTTGCTTGTACTTGAGGTCCAACTCCTCCGCAGATTCAGGTAGCGGCAATTGCAGGGCGTAGCGGAGACATTCGAGAACCGCTGATTTGCCACTCCCTCGTATTCCGATCAGGCAGTTCATCTCGTTGGAAAGGTCCACGCGACTACCATCCAGGATTCCGCCTTCAAAACGGAGGGCACGCACCCAAGAGTGAGCTTGCTGCCGGATTGACTCAGCGGACAGCCGCTCCGCGCTGGGCTTCAGCGCGAACTGGATCGCTTCGAAAGTGAAAGCTCCAATTTTGACATAGGTCGCCGGGCCACGTCCGATCTCTTCAATGGTCTTGGGATCAGAGCCTTCGACCTCGGATGGATACCAGCCGCCAAGCCAACTCTTGACTTTGTCACGCAGGTCTCGCGTCCGCACTTTTTGGAACGCAGCCGTGCGAAAACGAAAAAGGTCATTCCTGCCCAGTTCGGTGATGCGTCCCCCGTCAAGCCCGCCCCAAAGGCCGTTGTCCGCTTCCACGTGGGCGAAAATCAGCAGATAGTCCTTCTCAAACTTGTCCAGTTCGCGAATCGTTTCCAGGAGGTCATGATTCGACCGGGCATTCCTGTTGTCATAGCCCGTTTGCCCTGCAAACGCCACTCCGAGGAAACTGTTGATGTGGTCTGCTTGCTCGCGATTGTCGATCCAGTCTTCGTGGAAAACCACCAAGGTGTGGATACCGTTACGGCCGTCCTTCACCGACAGTTCAACACCAGGCATCAAGTGGATGTTTTCCTTCCTTGCCGCCTTTCGAAGCGCTTTGAATTCACTCAGGTCGAATTTGTTGTGGTTTGTGATGACACCCACCCTGATGTCCGCCTGCTTTAGCGCAGCCACGTAGCGCGTGACAAAGTCTTGCTCGTCGCCGCTGTCTTTGAACTCGCGGTCACGGCGGGTGTGTAAATGGAAATCAGCTCGCACCCAACGACTGCCGTGGGCGAAGAAATTGGTTGTTTCAGACATGATTTGCTCCTTCTGTTTTGACCACTGGACGGAATCCGCCAAGAAAGATGCCTTTCGTCGCGAAAAGATCGACCCCTGATGCCTGCATGTTTGGTGGGCGGAAACCGCGAGACATCAAGCATGCGCCTCCAGGAGGGCCGAATCTCTTCCGAAGCGCTTGGAACGATGTTTTCATTGGCCGCGAGATTACTGGATCTGACTGGCCTTCGTCAGGCACGGAAATTTGGCGAGTCGGAAAAAGCTGATGCCAAGGCCCGGCCAGTTCCGGGTCGCGCTCCAACTGATCCCATCGCTCAGAGGCGCGGCGTCGGATGCTTTCGAAGTAGCCTGGCGGTAGCATGGTCGGGCCGTGTTTACGACTTCTGCGCGTTCGCTTTCTCCAGCAACTCGGACAACTTAAAGTTCACGCTGGCTGTGGCGAACTCCGGCTCGTGAGCGAATGGTTGGTGCAGGTAGATCGGGGTTTGCGCGACCCCTGATTCCACAAACACAATCGCCAGAACAAACGCATCGGGCCGGTTTAAGCTGGTTAAGATTTCATTTTTGGTAACAGTGACGGTCGGCGCTCCTTTGACACGGCCCTTGACCTCAATGAAGCGAAGCCGGTCGGTTTTCGGGTCACGGCTTTCGATGTCGTAGCCACGGTTCTCGGCGCTCACGTCGCGGGGTTGGAAACCCTGTTCGCGCTCGAACTCCATCACCTTTCCCATCGCCAGCCGTTCGATTTCGCGGTCGGGCGTGCCATAGGCGGGCGGGGTTTCGCGCAGGGCATCTGCTGTGCCCCCGCCATTGGCGAAGAAACCTACGGGAACGATCAGCCCGCCAGCCAGGACCGTTGGCGGACGTGCCACGATGGTTTTCTCCTGCTCCAGTTCTGTCATTCGCTTCTTGAGCCGGTCAGCAAGCTCGTCGGCGGTGCGCCGCGCGTTCGCAGAGTTCAAGTTTGACCGGCTCTTGCCGGCATCTTCCTGTGCCTTGAGGACGTTCGCGCGATGATCCCAATAATTGATTTCCGCAGTCAGCCGGGCTTTGACCTGCTGCATGACTTTCTGAATGTAATGCTCGCGGCGAGCGCGGACTTCTTCAAGATGCGGCGGGACTATCCGTTGAATGGCAAAAGCGAGGGCGCGCTGTTCGAGATTCTGGTTGAGCCAAGGTTCATCAAGCAGAGGGCGCACCGCCGCGAGTTGCTCTGCGGTTGCAGGCGTGTAGTCGAGGTAGGGAGCGTATCCTGCGGCAATCAACTGGCCGGAACGCGTGATTTCAACAAACTGAAGCTGGCGGGAGATTGTCAGCGGATTTCTGTTGGCGTCTTTGCGACCGTCGGTAATGGAGTGTTCCAAGTAGAACAGGATGCGGGGTTCGGTTCCCGTGTCGTTGGGGTCCACCAGCACCGCCCCCTGTCGCAACGTGTCACGATGGCGCTCCAGCACGAGATCAATCGTGGCGTCCAGCAGCGGATGACCGGGGGCGATGAGCGCCGCGGGCGGCTTGTCGGGAAGGCGAATGTCGCCCTTGTGGAAGGTGACGCGCTCGTAGGCGTTCAGCACGGGAGCACGAGTGCCAATGATGCGGTCGCGCTGTCGAATTTCCGCCGGCACACGGCGGATCTCGAATCGTCTGGGCTCGCGCTTGTGGAGCTGGCCGCCATACATTTTGAAGGCTTCCTCAAAAAACGAGCCGATGTAGTGGGGCTGAAGCTTGCGCGCTTGCGCCCGGTCCATCTGATCGCGAATTTCTCGGACCCGCGTGGCGGTAAGGGTTTCGTGGACCAAATAACGGTCTTCAATGAGGCCGCGGAGGTGTTCGACATCAAGTTCCGTGTCAATCACCTGGTCGAGGCGGGCTTTGACCTCTGGCCTGTTCCCTTCCCGGATTGCCTCAATCAGAAGGTCACGAAGCGACCGGTCTTTGAACATTTTGCCCAACACATCGAAAACGGCGCCCCCAAGTGCTTTTCGTTGTTCAGCGAGTTTTTCAAAAAGCCGGTGGAAGACATGCCCCTCTCGCGTTTCCATAGCGACGAGGTTCCACAAATGACAAAGTTCAGTCTGACCGATTCGGTGAATCCGGCCAAACCGCTGCTCGATACGGTTCGGGTTCCATGGCAGGTCGTAGTTCACCATCAGGTGAGCGCGCCGATGCAAGTTGATGCCCTCGCTGGCGGCGTCAGTCGCGACGAGGATCAAAACTTCGGGATCCTGCTCGAACGCCTCCTGAAATTGTCGGCGCCGGTCACGCGGAGTCTGACCGTGGATCGTGACAATGTGGTTCGGATTCCCCAACAGCGACGAAAGTTTGTCGTTGAGATAATTAAGGGTGTCGCGATGTTCGGTGAAGATCACGAGCTTGCGCCGATTGCGGTTGGCATCGAACATTTCCGGGTTCTCAAGGATCGTCTTGGAAAGCTCTTTCCACTTCGTGTCGTTGCCGGAGCGTTTGAGTTTTGCCGCCTCGGATTCGAGTGCGCGCAAGGTTCGGATTTCTTCCTCCAGTTCCGCGATTGTCAGGGCTGCCGTTGCCTGGTCAACGATTTGTTCCTCGGCGGTTTCCAGTTCCTCTTCGGGTGCGTCCTCAAGGTCGTCAATGTCCTCTTCCTCCAAGTCTGGACTTTGGCTGAGTCGGTCTGAGGCCGCTGCGCCACGGCGAAGGAGTTTTTCCTCGCGCAAGCGGTCTTCGAGACGTTCGCGACGTCGGCGCAGTGATTGGAAGATGGCTTCCGGCGAGGAAGCCAAGCGGCGTTGAAGAATCGTGAGGGCGAAGCCGACCGTGCCGCGCCGTTTTTCATTGTCCAGGTTGTCCGCGCGATTGAACTGCTCACAGACGTATTCCGTCACGTTCTTGTAGAGTGCGGCTTCTTCTGGCGACAAGTCGTAAGGCACGGTGTATGCGAACCGGTCGGGAAACAGCGGCTTGCCCTCCATCGTGACGAGTTGCTCCTTTACCATGCGCCGCATGATGTCGCTCGCGTCAACAGTGTGGGCGGCATCTCGCGGCTTGCCCTCAAACCGGTCGCCATCAATTAAGGACAGGAAGAGGTGAAAATCTTGCTCCTTGCCGTTGTGCGGCGTCGCCGTGAGCAACAGGAGTTGGCGCGTGTGCTCGGAAATCTTCCGGCCGAGTTTGAAGCGCTTTGTTTCCTTCTTCTCCGATCCAAAATAGGAGGCCGACATCTTGTGCGCTTCGTCCACCACGACAAGATCCCAATCGGTGGCGACAAGTTTGTCTTGAACGTCCGGATTCCGGCTGAGTTTGTCGAGACGGCAAAGGCAAAGGCTGTGCTCTTGAAACCAGTTGCCGGTGCGCGCGGCTTGCAACCCTTCGTTCGTCAGAATGTCGAACTGAAGATTGAACTTCTGGTCCAGTTCATCCTGCCATTGTTCCACAAGGCTTCCGGGAGCAATGATCAGACACCGCGCAACGTCCCCGCGAATGATGAGTTCCTTGATCAACAACCCAGCCATGATGGTTTTCCCGGCGCCCGGATCATCTGCCAGGAGAAACCGCAGCGGCTGACGGTTCAGCATGGTTTCATAGACGGCGGTGATTTGGTGTGGCAGCGGCTCGATAGATGAAGTGTTGACGGCGATCAGGGGGTCAAAGAGGAATGCCAAGCTCAGGCGCTGCGCCTCGGAGGCCAAGCGGAACAAATGACCGTCGGCAGTGAAACTCAGGGGCCGGGACTGTTTTACCAATTCAAGGTTGGCCTCCTGGTCGCGAAAGAGAAGCTGTGTGCTCGGTTTGCCCTCACCGTCCACGTAGGTGACTTCGAGCGCCTGATCGCCGAACATCTGGACGTGCTTGATCGTGACGACCGAGTTCGGCACGAGCCCGCGAACCAAACTGTTCACCCTGATGTCTTCGAGTTTTGTCATAACGGCTTCCAGTTAACAGGCCATTCTTACCACACGACTTTATGATTGAATATGCCGTTGTTTGATGTAAATATGATTTTATAGTCAGACATGACCGAGTTTGAAGCCGCCTGCGGATTCACGATTGAGCGCCTTCGCACATTCTGCCGGATTGCGGAGGCTGGCTCGATCTCGTTGGCTGCGAAGGGTGATCTGACTCGGCAGAGCCAGTTCAGCCGGCAGGTGAAGGAACTGGAGGAGTTTTTTGGAACCAAGCTGGTGGAACGAGCCGGGAAAACCATTCGATTGACGGAAGATGGCCGGAAACTGGCCGTCCTCACGCAGGCGTATTTCCGTTCGGTCGAAGAACTGCGGTCAAGCTTTTCCAAAGACGAAGTTGTCCGCATCGGGGCGGGCGAAAGCGTATTCCGATGGCTGCTGATGCCTCGCCTTGTGGAACTCCAAGGGCTGTCAGCGTCCGCCCGTTTTGAGTTCCTGAACCAAACCACCACCCAATCGGTTGACGCGGTGAAGGCCGGCCACATTGACCTAGCCATCGTCCGCAAGGATGCAGCGGATGATTCGTTGAGCGCCCTGCCGTGCGGATCACTGGCTTATGCGCTGGTGGTTCCGCGCAAGCTCCTGCCTGGACGTACCGCCGCGGGATTCCAGCTTCTCCAAAACATCCCGTTTGCGCTGCTGACCAGCGACGGTGTCTTGGCGAAGGGCATTCAGGCGCTGGCAGCGAAGCTTAACGTGAGACTCGATATTCGGGTGAGAGCCGAGAGTTTTAGTCTATTGATCTCCGCGATTGAGACCGCGAACCTCGCGGCCGTTGTTCCGGTGCCTGCGGTTGCGGGGTTGTCGAAGGAACGATTTGCGAGCATCGAGGCTGACGAATTGAAGTCGCTGACTCGCGAGCTTGTGCTCGTCCATTCACCGCAGGCTGCTGCTCTGCGAGAGAACATCCGCCGAATCGCGCCGCGCATCTCCTCTTTGTTTGGCGGATGAATCCCGGAATCCCGGGTTGGTTTATGGCTTCGGTCTGTGGGCGGCGAGCGGGGAAGTGGAGCACAGGCGGAGAGGAGCGCATAGCGGATCGCAGCCGGAGCGCAAAGCCCGCCGCCGAGCCACAGACGGAAGCCTGCCGCGCTTGCGGCATGATGCGGATGCCTGCTCGTGACGAGCGCACGGAGTTGCGGAGTGGAACGGGCGCGGTCGTGGGGGCAACAGGGCCGACCGGCAGCCCGTGGAGTCGGGTAAGGGAATGGCATTGCTGCCACTCCCTCCCCTCAGAACCGGACAGGATACTTTCGC
>JAKPPK010000344.1 GCA_029547385.1 Candidatus Latescibacterota bacterium | reverse complement strand
GAGAAATCCCATCCCCAGGAGAGATCCACGTGCGAGTGCGGGACGATGTGCACTGTGTACTGCTTCGCCAGCGGATCCAGTTGCCTGAGCAACTCATTTGCTTCCACGACCTGTGCCAGAAACACCTCAGGTGCAGCATCGGGGTCCACCGCCGCAACGTACCGCGCCAGAACATCGTTGATCGCCGCCGCGTTCCCGGGTTGCGCCGCGCGCCATTGCATCACGAAATCAAGGCTGCGTCGAAGTGTTTTCACCTGCCGCAACCGGGGTGATTGGAACAGGATCAGCTTCAGCATCTCGCTCGAAAGCCCGCCCTCCTCCGATTTCACGGCAATCTTGAGCCCGTTCGCCATGAGAGCAGGCACCGGGAGGCTGATCGTTGGCTCGAACCCCTCGCCAAGTTTCATTCCGTTCACCCAGACCGTCAGGTGCCCTCCGATTACGAATCTTCCGCTGATTGGCTCGGAAAGCAGGGGAGACGCGGGAACGGAAGCCCGCAACCACGCGGTGGCCCAGCGTTTCGTTGCCAGATGCCGCCACCCTTCTTCCCACGGCGAGTCATCGTATTCCGGCGATTCCGCGCCGCGTGCGTCTCCGATGATCGCTTTCCACGTCACCGGCAGTTCATTTGCCTTGAGCAGTTCCAGAATTCGGGTAAGGCGGTCTTCCATGTGGGTTCTCCGGAAATTCGGGGTCTGTGCGGGTGGCCAAATCGTTGCAGACGTAACATAAATGCGCGATCTCTGCGGAACAACGCTCAGCGGGCGAGACGACGGCGAACCACCGGAACAAAAAAGGAGCGGGCGCGTTTGCGCGCCCGCTCCCGCCTGTCCGAAAGCATCGTTCTCTACGGGTTTTCAGTTCGGTATTGTCACGCCGATGAACAGCGTGCTGTTGTCCCGTTTGACGAGGAGCAGCACCGAGTCCCCCGCTTTCACCGCGGCGATCTTACGCTCGAATTCCTGCACGTTCGCCACGGGCTGCAGATTGACCTCCTGAATGATGTCCCCCTGGCGCAGGCCACGGCTGGCCGCGGGGCTGTTCGGGTCCACCGCCGTCACGAGAACACCAGTCTGCGCTTCTCCGCCGCGCCGCCCTGTCGCTTCCGATGCGTTTGTCACGGTGAGCCCCAGTCTGGACACCGCTCCGGTGCGTGATGACGAGCTGGTCCGCTCGCTGGGGAGCTGGAACTCCGCGGGCAATTCATCAAGCGTCGCGGTTACAGTCCGCTCTCTGCCTTCCCGCCACAACCCGAGTCGGACCTGTTGGCCGGGAGGCGTGCTGGCGATGCGGAGCCGGAGATCGTTCATGTCTTTCACTGCTGTCCCGTTGATCGTTCTGATTACGTCGCCGCGCTGAATTCCGGCGCGCGCAGCAGGCCCGCCGGAAGTGACATCACCCACCAGTGCGCCGTGCCGGTCCGGCAGATTGAGGCTGTTCTGAATCTCTGGCGTGATCTGCTGAATCTGGACGCCCAGATATCCACGCGAAACACGGCCGTTTTCCACCAGCTGCCGGGCAATATCCCGAACCAGATTGATCGGTATGGCAAACCCCACGCCGGAATTGCTGCCGCTGGTGGAACTGATTGCCGTATTGATCCCGATCAACCGCCCGCGCAGATCCACCAGCGCGCCGCCGGAGTTGCCCGGATTGATTGCCGCATCGGTCTGGATGAAGCTTTCGAAACCGGTATACCCGCTGCGATTGTCACTGTCCACGATCCCGATATTTCGCCCCAGCGCGCTGACGATTCCGGTGGTCACCGTATGTCGCAGGGCTTCCCCGAACGGACTCCCAATAGCCACCACCCAGTGCCCGATTTTGATGCTGTCGCTGTTTCCCAACTCCAGCGTCGGGAGGTTCGTCAAATCAACCTTGATCACCGCAACATCCGTCCGTGGGTCGGTTCCAACAACCCGGGCGCTCGTTTCTACTCCGTCGTCTCCGATGACCACTGTCAGCTTGTCCGCGCCCTGAATCACGTGGTTGTTGGTGACGATGTACCCGTCCGAACTGACGATCACGCCGCTGCCGAGCCCTTCACGGCGAAAACTCTGGTCCGGTATCTGCGGGAAAAGATCGCGCGGGAAAAAGTCCGGCAGGTTCGGAATGACGTTCTGGGAAGCTTTGACGGTCGTTTCGCTCTTGATCATTACGACCGCCGGAATCGCCCGTTCGGCGGCCCAGTTGAACGCCTCACCCAGTGCCATCGCCGTTGCCGTGGAAGGTGGTGGCGGCGTGCGAGGGCTTGATGGCGGCGCGAATAACCGCGTCTGAGCGTGCGCTTCAAATGGAGAAAACGGCGTGTGAGTAAAAAGTGACCCCGAAGCAAGGATCAATCCGATGAACGTGCCTACACCGATGAACGAAACAGCCCAGAGGACTCTTCGCCCCTTCATGGTGGTATCCTTCCTTTTTGCGAAAAACCAGGGAACGTGAGATGGTTCACTCACTACTAAGTGTACGACCGGAACACGCGATTCAAAATGTGGAACGCGTGCCCCGGGGGCGCGGTTCCTTGAACACCCCGCCGACGTGCGTTCAGCGCTTGACGATTCTTCGCGCAACCGCTATACTAGGTAGTACGCGAGCGTAACTCAGCTGGTAGAGTTCCAGCTTCCCAAGCTGGCTGTCGCGGGTTCGAATCCCGTCGCTCGCTCCATTCGTTCCATTCCGCATCGGATCAGCGATGCGTTTGCATACGCCGCCGCCTCGAAGGAGCCGGCGGTTTTTTTGTGAATTGTCCCGACCCCGCCGCTGCGCTACATTCCATAGGCAACACCTCTTCTTTCGGCACACTCCGTGGAGGTATTCATGCCGGCTTCACGCCACACCTGGTTACGCGCGTATCACACGGATAACCCCTTCGACCGATCGCTGACGCGCCCCCTCACCATCGTCGCGAGTGAGGATATCGAAGTAGCGTGGCAGCCGCCCGGCAGCGCGGAACCGAAGGCGGTTCTTTCGTGCAGCCGCTATGATTTCATCTTCCCCTACCGGACCATCGAAAACGAAGAACGCGTGGGGCGTGGCCGCATTTTTCTCCCGCCATCCTGCGAAACTTCTCCGAAGCCTCGCAGCGTGCCGCTTGTGCTGAGCATTCATTACGAGGGCGATCAGGGATGGGCGTCGGGTTTCCTCGCCCAGGGATGGGCCTGTATGACTCCCATAGCCCTGGGACCAGACCACGGAGGCAACCTCGCCGGCGAAGGAATGGACCACACGCTCGCCATGGCGCAGCTCGTGCGCCGTCTCGGGTTTGTGGACCTCCAGCGAATCGGGTGGACGGGGGGGTCTGCGGGCGGCTTCCAGTGCCTCATGGCGATGGAATCGCTGTGGCCGGTGGCGTGCGCAAACGCCGACGTTCCAGTTGTTGACCTCTATTACAACATCAGGTAT
>JAKPPK010000021.1 GCA_029547385.1 Candidatus Latescibacterota bacterium | reverse complement strand
ACTATTACCTGACGCACGGGGATGCGGCACGTGAAGGGCAACAAAAAAGGGCGGCTGTTGAGCCGCCCTTTCGCGTTTCTGTTTCTTCACGCCTATTTCTTGTCCACGCACTCCGAGCATCCCTGGTGATTCGGGCCCGGCACCATTGCAATAGCCTCAATTTCCACGAGAAGGTCATCACGGCACAGACGTGCCTCTATCCCGGTGCTGGCGGGCAACGGGTCGAGCCCCTGCTGCTTGTAAAACTCGGTTCTGAGCCGGTTGAACTCGTCGTAATGACGCTGAATGTCCTTGAGGTAACACGTCGTCCTTACGACATGTTTCCATGTGAGGCCTTCGGCCTTGAGGAGTTCCGTAATATTCCTGAAGGTCCGCCGTACCTGCCCTTCGAAATCCCCGACATGGGCCGTGGCGCCGTTTTCGTCCACGCTGGCGGTTCCGCTGATGTAGATCATAGACACGCAGGGAAGGTCAATTCGCATACCTCGCGAAAAAGACGACGGAAGCTGGTAATGGTAGGCTTCGTTCAACACGGATGTTGCAGAAACAGGTCGCCGGTTGACCGTCGGCTGTTCACCGTCGCGTTTAGTCGTATCGCTCATGGATACTCCTCTGGCGTAGCGTGCGGAAACACCGCAGAAAGGTTCATCCGGAGCGGATTGTGCCAAGGCAACCAAATGCGGCGGGAACGAAGAAACTCGTCACACCGACAAAAAGACCACGTGGCGCGAATCCCCGTTTGCGTCTCAGCGGCGTTCAACAAAAATACAACGGATTAAGGGTACCCGAGAATTCTCCCCCGGGCAACACCCGTGACGTCTTCTCAGAACGTGGCAGCGGACGCCGCACGCAGAAGCTCCGATATTGCTCTTGGAATCTCCGGCGAAAAGTGGCAGGACCCCGGCAATCCTTGCCAGCCCCGCCAATTGGAGGTGGTCGTATCACAGAGGGCCACGTCCGCGTTTGGAACCATCAGATAGCGCGCGTTCCATCGAGGGTACGACTCGCGGTGGGCTCGAACGGCGTTCTCACCTGCGCGTTTCTCGTCCGTCGAGGCTGACTCCCCGACGACGACCAGAAGGTGGCCCGCCATGCGTCCCGCTTCCGAAGCGTCCGCCCGGTTCGAAAGCAGAACCACGCCCCGCAATGCCCGGAATCCGATGATTTCCTCCACCCTGTCGTAGGCCTGTTGCAGGAACACGGTGCCGGAGGCATGTGCACACAAGACAATACGCCTTGTATCCACGTCGGGAAGGGCCCTTGCCGCCCTGATTGCATCGATGATGTCCTGCGACTCATCTCTGCTGCCGGGTGGTGTTTCGTGCCGATCGTACCGAAAAACCGCCCACCCTTCTCTGAGTGCGGCGTCCACCAGCGGGTCGTACAACCGCGACATCGCGGGAAACTGGCTTGATGTGCCACGCCGTGAGAGACTGCCTCCGGGAATGAGAACCATGAGAGGGTAGGGACCTTCCGTGCCGGGTGTATCAACTTGCCCGGTCACCCCCGATCCCGTTCCGAAGCGCACGTCTCGCGGGGCGGGACGGGCAGTCGCCTGAGCCCCCGGCAAAACCATGACGGCAAGGCATACCAGGAGGAACCGTTGGCTTCGGAGATCAGAACAGGCTGAAACGCACATACCGTTTCGGGTTTCTGCGAACGTCCTGCGCGAGGGAGTCAATGCTTGTCGCAGCAGAATCGAGGTGAAGAGATGTGCGACGGAGGTCCTCGTATAATGATGGGTCGTGCACGAGCCTGTTAATAGTCCCCCTTGCCTGAGCGATCGTTTCCGCTGCCCTCCGCAGACTGTCGGAAGCAGTCTTGATGGTCAAAAACGCGTCGTCTGCCCGCGTCAGGGTAGTGTCCAACCTGGTTTCGAGCGAAGCGATGGTACGATTTGCGGATCCGAGCACGCGCTGAAGGTCGTCAAGGCTTCTCCGAAGGGCCACTTTGTTCACCGCTACTCCGGACCGTGCTTCTTCGAGCGTGTTATCCAGACGGCTGAGGACGTTCCTTGCATCATGAACAAGCGGCGGCAGTGAAACACTCAGCGTTTCAGCGACCGACCGTACCGAGCGGATTGTCTCAAGGCCCGGTTGCACCACGTCTTCCAGGCTGAAAGGGTCTGTTCCCCGGAGCACTCCGTACGGCTCGGGGAGAGGCTCACCAGCCCCTGGCTCGATTGAGACGCCCATTTCTCCGGTAAAATTCAACGTGATGATGCGGATGTTGTAGCCTTGATACAGCGGAATTCTGCGGTCCAGAGTGAGCGTTACGAGCACATCGCGCTGGCGCAGGCGTATGGCCTCCACCTTCCCCAGGCGCAACCCGTTCACGAGCACCTCATCGCCGGTACCGAGGCCTCCGACAGTCGAGAACACTGCCGCAAGCTGCATCTCGGACTGCCTGGGCCGGATCCGCTTCGCCCAGAGCAAGCCAGCAATGAGGCAGGTGACCGTCAGAATAAAAACGACGCCTACTTTGATCTCGTACCGCTCACGCGAGAGCATCCACGCACCTTTCGCTCAGGAATCCCCGATTCGCGCACACAGGTTGACACCCGACGTGGCGGGAACGTTGCGAGCTTCCAGCGTAACCCCCGAACGGCAAAGGTACCGGCAGGTTTCCATTTCGGCACTATCAAGCCAGACGTACGGCAGGAATTCCTTCCTCCCTTCGCGCTTGTGGAGCCCTCCCACGTTCAGCGATCCGAGGTCCACACCCGAGGCACAGATTGACCGGGCGCTGGCAAACGACTGCACAAGGACCATTCGACGCCGGGTATCGGCGTTCCAATCATTCCACAGGCGCACCGCGTCCGCCACAGTGACGACTTCGGCCACAGTTCCTTCCGGCGCCGCCGCAAGAACCAGGTCCTTCTCCCAATCACTTCCGGCGAGCTCATCGTCCACGACCGCAAATGCATCGAGATCGAGGGCACCCCGCCACGCCACCGTAACCTGCCCGTGGATCAGCCGTTCGTCGACACGCACGAGCAGAATCACGTTCTGCCCTCCGACGAAAACACCGGGCCGTTGATGCCGCGTCTGCCGTCCTCTGCCATCGTCGAGGCCAGCGTCGGAAAATCCATGCTGTCGCGTTTCTGGCTGAAGGAAAGAAGCATTCCGAGGTTGACTCCCGTCACAACGGCCATCGGCACGCCTGTTCCGACACGAGCGGCTTCCATTGCGCAACGCCAGCAACTCGACCCGAACAGGTCCGCCATCACAAGAACTCCGGACAAACCGGCGTTTTCACTCGCTGCGTGGATTATCTCCTGCCGCACGATTTCCGGGGATTTCCCCCGGTTCGATATGCAGATGACTTCGGGGATATGACCGACAATTTCCTCCGCAGACGTGAGAAGTGCTGCGCTCAACTCCCCGTGACACACAAGCACCGCGCGTATCATGTGGCGTCCAGATCGCTCAGGTTGGATGGGCGCGGCACCGTTTCCGACGCCTTGTTCAGTTCAGTCGTGAGTCGGTTCGAAAGAACCTCAGCGGCATTGTAGCCGCGCACTTTGAGGAGATGGTTCATCGCGATCGTCTCGCAGATCACCGTCACGTTCTTGCCGGGGAAAATCGGCAGCCTCACCAGGGGTATCTCAACACCCAGAATCGCGCTTCGTTCGTCATCCAGACCGGTTCGCTCGTAGTCTTCAGCCCCGTCCCATGGGGTCAGAAGCACCTGCACCTCCACTCGTTTCCGCGCCCGGATTGCACGGATGCCGAACAGCCTTTCCACATCCAGAATCCCGATTCCCCGCACCTCAATGTTGAAGCCAAGCAGCCGGTTCGCTTCTGCCATGAGCACCCGGCGCTGTCTCCGGAGATGCACCACATCGTCGGCAACAAGCCGGTGCCCACGTTCGACGAGATCAAGGGCGATTTCGCTCTTCCCGATACCCGAACGGCCGGTCAGGAGAAGCCCCACGCCGTACACGTCCACCAGTGTGCCGTGCACGGTTGTCTGCGGGGCGAAATCGAAGTCCAGCGCGGCGACGTAGTGATGAACGAATCGCGCTGTACTGAGCGACGTGCGGAGGAGCGGGATCTCCCGCTCCTCCGCAAGCTGGATCAGCTCCGGGAACACCTCGTACGCGTTCGTGATGATCACGCACGGCAACTCGAACTGGAAGATGATATACAGCGCCTCGTATCTGCTTTTGGGATCCATCTGCCGCAGATACAGAAGCTCCGTATTGCCGAGAACCTGGGCACGGTCAAAGGTGTACAGGTCCACAAAACCCGTGAGCGGAAGCGACGGCCGATGTGGTTCCGCGGAAAATATCCGCCGCCAGGTGCCAGCCTTGCCTGCCAGTAGCTCCAACAGGAGTCGTTGACCGTGCAATCGAACAAGATCCTCAATCGTGATGCCGACAGAGGCTTGTTCGGGAGTTTCAGTTGCCAGTCTGGTCCTCCTTTGCAACAATCGCGCGCCTGCCCACTAGCTTGCCCTTGAATTTCCGCAACTGGCGCTCTGCCTTTTCGAGCGCAATATCGAACGCGAGCTGATGAGAAGCTCCCTGCCCTTTCGCATTGAAAGCCTGTTGATTCACCGTGAAATTTATCTCAACCTGATTTACGCCTGCATCCTCTGATACGATGATTTCCACTCGATTGATCCGTTCAAAAATCTTCGTCAACTTTTTGACTTCGCTGGTGATTCGGTCTCTGAATGTCTGGCTGATCTCGCAATGCCGGGCAGTGATGAAGACTTGCATGGCTTGTCTCTCCTGCTGCGGGTGGACTTCTCCTCGAGATTCCCCGTGAGCTTCACGGGGCATTCCTGAACGGGAAGTTATCCTTCCCGGACTCATTAGTCAACTATGCGCGGGCACGCTTTTCGGTTCCCCCGACGCCGCCACACCTCCTTACTCTCTCGCGGCGATTTCCTGCGCACGCGCGCAGAGCTCACGCGCATCTTGCTCGGTAGGTGCCTCCGCAAAAATCCGTATGATCGGCTCGGTGTTCGACGGGCGTACATGCAGCCACCGGTCTGCCCACACGAGTTTCACTCCGTCGCACGTGTCGAGCTCCGCGCCCATTTCCGCGGCGAGGGACCGAACACGATGAAGTACTGCGGCACGTTTTTCCGGCGGTACGGTGGCGGTTTGTTTGGAGATCACGTATCGAGGTAGTTTTCGCACCAGATCTGAAAGCCGGCATTTCTCTTCCGCCAGAAGCGAGAGAATGATTGCCATCCCGAGCAGGCCGTCACGCCCGTAGTGCAAGCCGCCGTAGATCACTCCGCCATTCCCCTCGCCACCAAGGTCGGCTCCGTGCTTCACCATCCCTTCAACCACATTTATCTCGCCAACAGCGGTTCGGAGCACGGGAAACCCGAACATGGCACCAACGTCATCCACCATTCGACTGGTGGACGCGTTTACCACGACGGGCGCGCGGGTGCGTGCGCGGCGCCGAACCGCGTAGATGCTGAGCGCGAGCGTATACTCCTCTCCTATCGGCTCTCCCGTTTCGTCAAGAAGCGCCAACCGATCCCCGTCAGGATCGAGTACCATACCAAGTGCCGCGTGGTTGGCGCGCACGGCTTCTCCCACATCCCGTATGTTCTCAGGAACAGGTTCCGGTTTCCTGGTGAATTTCCCGGTGATTTCCGCGTTCACGTGAACAAACGGCGATCCGAGGGCCCGCAACAGCTTTGGCGCAATCCGTCCTCCCGATGCACAGATCGTATCAAGTACCACCGGAAGCCTCGCCTGCCTGCACGCCTCCGCGTTCACAACGTCCAGCGCGAGGATTCGTTCCACATGGGCGTCCGCCGCTCCGTCCCAGTTCAGAACCGGTTGCACGAACTCCCATCTCTTCCACTCAGGAACAGAGCGTTTCCAGATGGAAACCAGGCGGTCCAGTTGCCCCTGCCGGAGGAACACACCTTCCTGGTCCAAGAACTTGAGCCCGTTCCATTCAACCGGGTTATGGCTTGCCGTAACTATGATTGCGCCAGCCGACTTGCGAAGGATCACTGCCATTTCGGTCGTCGGCGTTGTGGCAACCCCGAGATCGACCGCGGCGCGTCCTTTCGCGCTCAACGCCGCAAGGCAGGCAGCCCGAAGGCTATCCCCCGAGGTGCGGCCATCCGATGCCACGAGGATTTCTCCTTCGGGAGCCACCTCCGCAAACGCCGCAGTCATTCCGAGTGCTGTCTCCGGGGTAAGCATTTCGCCCACAATGCCCCGCACGCCGGAAATGCTTATTATCAACTCCCCCATTTGTTACTCCCCGTTTCCCACACCGTTTGAGCCCTTTCCGGTTGGTCCAACGCCCGTCCGCACAACCGCTCCCGCGCGATTCGTCTGGCCGGAATCACCCCGTCGGGTTCCCCTTCTTTTTCCGCCCGGCCCGCCAGGTTTCCTCTGCGACCAGCAGAAGGAAGAGCGGGAAAAGCGTGAAGGAGAGCCTTCTTCCCCACCGGTATGCGGCGGAGTCGAATGTCAGTACGATTTTTTTCGTACCCGCGGGCACTTCCAGTCCCCGGAGCACAAAGTTGGTCTGAACAATTTCCACGGGTTTGCCATCCGCAGTTGCGCGCCATCCCCGCGGGTAAAAGATCTCGCTCAGCACCAGAAATGCAGGTCGGGAATTGTTGGTTTCGATCTCAATGCGGTGGAAATCCCAGAGGCTCACTCGGGGAGGAGCCAGGGTGCTGTCTGGCAATATCTGCGGCGCCGGCCCCAGCACGATCGCTTCCTCCGCGGGATCAAAATCCGGCGCGAGAACCGAGGACAGCGCTGCTTTCCGGTCATTGACCGCGCGCACCGAGCGCACCCACCACGCCCGGGGCAATACGGTCGTGTTCCGGTAAACGGTTCTTTCCCCGCCGCCGACGGGAACCAGAGTCGAATCCGGCAGACCGGCTGGTGCAATCACGTAACGGGCGTTCAGCATGTTGAGCACCTGACGCCGCGAAAGGCCCCCGGAGATAGTCAAATCGTCGTATATACGGAGCTTGGCCGCATGGTATCCGCTGACGCTGGGCAGACTCCACAGGCCGTACTCGTTCGTGCTCTCAATGTTCATGGCGCCCGCCTGATCAAGCCCCGCCACCGGAGCAATTCGGAAGAGGGTGTCTCCCGTGGCGATATGGTGCCACAGACGCACCGAGTCTGGAATCGGCGCGTGCAGGTCGTTCCGGATGATGTCTACTTCAGCCGGTTGCTGAATCGGCGCTTCGGCGAAGGTCGGGCGGCGGATATCCAGGAACGTGAAATCGAGGCGCCAGAGGTCGGCGATGGTGGCAACAGTAAGAATCGCCGCGAAGATCGTTCCGCTCATTCTCCGCCCGCTGACAAGAATGAGGCCTCCGGCAGT
>JAKPPK010000016.1 GCA_029547385.1 Candidatus Latescibacterota bacterium | reverse complement strand
GAGTACACCAGATCATCGCCGTTGGGATCGGTGACATTCCAGCGTACCGAAACGAGGGATCGCTTCGTCGGCGCCCCGCGCGGAGTAGTTGTCCGCGGGGTGGACGACTGATCGCTTGAGCTTTCACCCTGTTGCGAGGAGCTCTGCGAACCTGTCTGTGTGGATCGAACCGGCTGGACCGACACCACTGAAATCTCGGGACGCAGGTTCACCTGCAGGCTGGTAATCCCGATGCTGGAAACCTGAGGAGAGGGTGCGTTTTCTGCCCTTGCAAGCGTCAACCGGAGCTGCGCGTACTGTGCCGCCGGGCTCTGTATCCGGTCCTGTTCCTCGCCGAAAAGCGGCTGCCAGGCGCTCCATTCCGTCGCCGGGTCCGACTTGTTCCCGGTGCGCGATTCGACATGCACTCTCGTGCCGGGGGGGATGACTCCCCGTATCTCCACACGTCCCCATTGCGCGACGTACCCTGCGTTTCGCGCAGGCGTAACAAACACGCCACGAGTCCCGGGTTTCGTCGTCAGGCGTTTGATTTTCCCGGAATTGCCCATGCCGATGAGGATTTCGCCCGACGAACGCTTCAGGAAACACGCAGGCTGGGATTCGCCGGTGTCAGCCACCCGCTGTGTTCGGCCGTCGGTGCTCAGAAGGTAGAGCACCCCGCGCGGGCCAACACCGACGAGCATGCGCGAGGAGTCGTACGGCACAATGGAGAGCACAAGAGGGTACGGCGCCGTCCAGAGCTTCGTCGCCGCTCCGGAAGGCTCCAGACGGTAGACCGCGCCGGAGGGCGACCGTTCCGTGCTCTGTTCGCCGGGGTTTCTCGCTCCCGTCGCGCCCGCGTACACCCGGCCGTCAGGCCCGACGGCCAGCGTGTGGATCTCCCGCTCCGCCGCCGCGAACAGAAGGCGGGATCGATCGTTTTCGATGGCGTACACGAGACCATTCCCGTCGGTGCCCGCGTAGAAACCGCCCCGTCCGTCGGGAACCAGCGTCATCACGTGAGGATCGCTCGTGTCAAGCACCTTGTCCACGATTTTGCCGTCACGGTCTATCTTCAGCACGATGCCGCGTGTGCCGGTGGCCGCGTACAGTGACCCGTCCACGCCAAATTCCATATCCCAGACATACGTTTCTCCAGTGCGGCAGAACACATTGCCCCGGCCATCCGGGAGGATTTTGTAGATCACGCCGTCCGGCGCCGCTCCCGCATAGACGTTGCCCTGCGGGTCAATCACAAGGCTTTGGATTTGCGTCTGGGGAGTTTCGAAAAACAGGCGGGGTGTCTGGGTTCCCTCCTTGATGAAAACGCGTCCCTGATTTCCCGTTGCGGCGAAGAGCCGGCCCTGCCGATCCTCCGCAAGAGCCCACACGAACATCTCCTCGGTTTCTCCCACGTCCTCCAACACCGGCGCAAGGCTCAGTGTCCCATCATCGGCCACGGAAAGGCCTTCCACGTCGCCGCTTTCCATGTCCTGCGCCGAGGAAAGGAACCACCTCTGGGGAGTAACGGCGCCGCTTTTGTGAACAGGCATCACAGACGCGGCAAGAACCAATACGAACAGAAGCTTCCGAACCATTCTCTTCTCCGTCGGACTAGCGTGGCCGCGCGAACCGGTATACCGCGACGCTGATTTCCTGAGAACCCAGAACGTACAGCCCCATGGGCTCCTGCTTGCGAACGAGCGGCGTTCCGAGAATGGGGCCGATTCTTCCTCCGGGAACCGCACTGCGCAGAAGTTCGAACACGCTGGGCGGAAGGCTCGGCAATTCCTGGTCGTCCACCGTCATTCCGATATCCCGGTTCACCACTTCGAGAGTAAGATTATCATTACGCTCTTCGTAATTCAGAAGGCGAATCAGGTGGTCGAGATTGTCGGGGATGAAACGTCCCGGCGACCTCGCAACGGTCCAGCGTTGCGCCGCGTCGGCGCCACCCACCCGGAGAATGTACACGCCGTCAGGGGTTTCCGGAGAAATCGGGAGGGAAAGGGTTTTCTCAAACTGCCTTCCGAGATAGGTCTGAAAAATCGCCCGGACAATCAGCGGCTCACCCGGCCGGATCACCCGGCGGGGAATCTCCAGCCCCTTGATGAAGGCCGCCTCTATGTTCTCACGGAAAGAAATTTCATACGCCACCCGTTCGATACGCACCGGCGCAAACGGATTCCTCGCAAGCGCGTCGAGTGGTTCGGCTCCGGCCTGCGCGGCCAGCATGAGCCCCCCGAAATCCGTGAAGAAGTTTTTCCGCCGCACGGGTGCCCGGCCTTCGATCTGGATGATCTGGGTCATCTCGACTGATGCGGGAATACCCAGCGCCTCCAGTTCAGAAAGGCTTGCCACGACACCGAACGTCACGAGTTGCGGCGAAAGATCAATGTCCCGCACCACTTCATAGTGAACGACGCGTGGCCGGGGGCCTCCCGAAATCTTGATCTCCACCGGCAGCATGTCCGGTCGTTCGTTCAGAACCCCGGCGATGCCGCTTCCCCGATCCTGCCGCAGCGCCCCTACCACAGGCCCTTGCGAGGCCACCTTGTAGGAAACCACCTGGCTTGGCCACAGGAAATGCACGTACGCAAGTGACATGGGGAGATCGACGTGACCTTTGGAAAACATCGGGTGCCCGAAACCGATAACGGTGGTGCTGTCCGCCCACGTAACGGTTCCGATCCCGGCTACGTTTATGTCACCGCGCACGAGGCTGACACCCAGTGACGCGCCAGGTTCCAGTCTTGCGTTCCTCAGCGAGTCTGATCCAATCGTGCCGCCGGCGCTCTGCAGCACCGTCATACCATAGGGTTCGAGAATGTTCTGCAGGAACGCGAGAGCCCGTGCGTCCGCGCCCGCAACGGCCACGGGAGTTTTGATCGGCATCATTTCCGTCCCCGCAAGGGCGCCCGCATTCGCCAGCCGGGGAATGGTACTCCGGGACGACTGTGGTGCACCGCGTTCCGAAAACGCATACCGATCCGGAGGAGGAGGAGTCATCGGCCGGCTGGGGATTTCCAGCATGCTCTCGATCGGGGTAATTCCGGCGATCGGCGATTTTGAAAAGGTGCTTGTCCACGCGACGGCACCCGCAAGCCGCCCATCAAGGTACACCGGTGACCCGCTCATCCCCTGGGCGACACCGGTTTCGGAGAGTGGACCTCCACTCACTCGCGCGACGATAGCATCCGCGGGGCCTGACTGGTTCCGCAGAACGGCGAGAACCTCCACCTGAAAGGTGTCTATCCGTACTCCGGAAAACACCGTGAGTCCGTACCCGCGCATCCCCTCATGGATTTCTCCAATTCCGATGGTGTTGGGGCGCGCCGAAGCACCCGCCGCGAGAAGACTCACTGCAGCGAAAATCGCGATCGCTCGCACCGGTTGAAACATTCTTGTCGGTACCCTTTTGAG
>JAKPPK010000010.1 GCA_029547385.1 Candidatus Latescibacterota bacterium | reverse complement strand
CCGTCGGGAAGCGTTTCTCCTGTGCGGAGGTATCGTTCTCCGCCGAAATCAAACGTTGTGGTTTCGTATTTGAATGAGAACTTCCCCGCAACCGCGGCGATGCATTTCAATCCCTCGGCCACCACTTCGGGACCGGTCCCGTCACCCGGAATAACGGCAATCTTGTACACAGGAATCCTCCAATTCGGTTTATTTGACACGTGCAACTGCTATGCAATTATGAATATATCGACGGGGCCGGAATTTTCCACGGGGAGGCGATCGGCAAGGGAAGAGGGGCATTCGTCGATCGCAGAATGCCCCCGCACACTGGCACTGTTCTACGCCACGGCAGTCGTTTCTTTCCGGTGCGGCCACACGCGGGCGATCTTTTTGCGCCTCCTGTACGTTTTGACCAGTTCCACGAAAATGCCAACGTCACGATCAAGGTCCGACGATATTCCGTCGAAATAAAACGTCCTGATCGGGATGCCATCGCAATCCTTGCTCAGCTTGGTGTAAATCGCCTCGGTCACGATGCCGTTCATACACGTGAAGGGGCTGATGTCTACAATCCCATCCGCTCCCATACGGTAGAGGTAGATGGCTTTCCCCGACGAAAGCACCATTTCGCCGAGGCTTCCCTCCTTTGGCAGATATGGTCGGCTGGCGTTCAGGATTTCCGTCACGTCGCTTGCTTCCTCGACGCCGGTGAAGTAATCCCCGAACGCGCTCAACAGCGCGTGCTCATCGTGGCGCTGAAACGTCGTTTTCGCCCAGAGTTTGATTCGTTTCGGGTGGATCTTCAGGAGGCCGTCGGCATCCATGTTCGTCTTGGCCTCGTCATTTGTATACCACACCCATTCGGCAACGTCAGACAGCCACGTCTCGCATCCGTACTCCTCGAGCTTGCGCACGATTGAGTCATTGGAGAAATCATTCAGGCGGCAGAAAATCTCCCCCACCACTCCGACGAGAGGCTTCGGCTCGCTCATATCCACCGGCAGCGAGCAGAACTCATCGTGGCATACCGAAAGGGCCCTCACCAGGCGCTCCAACTGCGATCCGGCACTCTCGACTTTCTCCGAGAAAACATCGCCCATCCGCCTGATCGAACGCAGAAAGACCTCGTCCGTGTCTCCTTTTCGCAGCTCGTACGGTCGGGTCCTGAGCAACGCCTTCGTGAGTACGTCACCCACAACCACTGCCCGCCACGCGGATCGGAGGAAAATGTTGCCGTTCGCTCCGAAACCATCGTAACCGTTCGCGCTTGTCGGTGAGAAAATCAGCGCCTCGTGATGCCCCAGATCGTTCAGAACCTTCCTGAGGAGACCACTGTACTGCCCGAAGCGACACGGACCATTTGCCGTCGGCATGAGAAACGCGGCTCGTTTGGCGTCAAACCCTTCCGAGAAGACCACCTTCAGGTAATCGCCCAGCGTGATCTTTTCCGGGAGGCACTCCTCGCCCGACGAAAACTTGCCGCCGAGTTCCAGCGTCCTCTCGTCGCTCTCTTCCGTCACGACCGCGTTGATCCCTACTGAGTGGAACGCCGCCGCGAGCAAGTGCGTGCTTGCATAAGTCATCTGTTGTATGTAAAGTGTGCGTCCCGCCAACGGGTTGCCGGTGCTCCTCATGCCTCAACCCTTTCTTCTCGTGTTCGCGAGAGAGCCTTCTGTGCCGGCCTCTCGATCGGCCTCGGCTCATGCGTGAAAAACCCCTGACTGTCGAGATACGCCTCGCAGCGCGTCAACGTGCCCGCGTCGTTTGCATGTCCGTCGAACTGCAGGGTCAAAAACGGCCCGCCGGCCGCGTCTTTCGTGTAGTGCTTGATGTACGAATCAGGCCCGCATTTGAAATTCGTGATGTAGATAACCCGCAGATTCGGCTGCTGGGAAACGAACCGTGCCGCCTGGAGGATTTTGCGACCGTAATTCCAGTACATGTTGTCGTTCACATCCTTGATGTCGATGCCCACGATCGGAAGACAATCCATGGGTATGACATTCGTACCGTACAACGTGCGAAGCTTCGTCGGGACGTTCAGATTAGTCCCGGGATCATTGACGTTGTACGATCGTCCGAGCAGCACGATTCCCATCTCGTCCTTTGCGCGCAGGATTGCCAGCGCCTCCTGCCCCAGCGCGAGCAACCGCGCGCGAAAGCGGCGGCTGGCCTCGTAACCCGCATTCACCGCGCGACGATGCTGCCCCACCGATGCACCAAACATCTGGGAAACAGGCCACAACTCCCGCTCGATTACCACCTCGCCCCGCCGCGGGTGCAGTGTCGGCAGAATCCACTTGCCCGTAAGGGACTCGAACTTCGGTGCCGCGCGGAATACGAACGGCATCGTCTGTCCCCACGGGCACAGCATGGAATTCGTCTCCGGGAATTCCGTCTCCCCGTCGATCATGTTGGGCACCCAGACGAAATCCACCTGCTTCGCCAGCAGGTTATGCACATGTCCGTGCGCCACTTTTATGGGGAAACAGGGCTCCGCGACGGCCGCTTCTGTGCCCTCGTTGATGACCTGCTTCGAGGTGGTGTCGCTCAGCACCACATCCACGTCAAGAGCGGCAAAATAGGCCTTCCAGAACGGGAACCAGTCGTAGAAGTACATTGCCCTGGGAATACCCACGCGTACACGGCCGCTCACCGAGGGCTCGTGATACCCGTCAAGCAACGCCTCCATCCGCCGCGCTACCAGGTCTTCGATCACCGGCTTCTTGTTCACCTTCGCGCTCTTCCGGTAACGGTCCGAGCACTTGTCTCCCCAGTAGGTTTTTTCTCCTTCCACGTCAAACTGCTGTATGTCACAGTGGTTCGAACAGCCTTTGCACGTGAACTCCCGAAGCTCGTAGTTGATCGCGTCCAGGCTCCATCCACGAAACGTGGTTCGTTCCCCTTTGCGCGCGACCGCGTCCTTCGCCAGAAGGGCCATCCCGATGGCGCCGATAACGCCGTTGTGAGGCGGAACAATTACGGGCCTGTCGAGGATCTGCGTGAACGCCGCCGCAACTGCGTCGTTGTACGCCGTTCCCCCCTGGAAAAACACGTGTTCCCCTATCGGCCTCCCGCGCACGACGCGGTTCAAGTAGTTGAGAGCCACGGAATACGCAAGCCCGGCGCAGATTTCATCCACGGTGGCGCCCTGCTGCATGTAGGCGGTAACGTCCTTTTCCATGAACACCGTGCAGCGCTCGCCCATCTTTGTCGGAGATTCCGCCGACAGGGCTCGGCGCGCAAACTCCCCTTTTATCTGGACACCGAGTTTCATGGCCTGTTCTTCAAGAAAACTCCCGGTTCCTGCCGCACACGCCTCATTCATCGTGAAGTCGATGACAACACCTTCATTCAGACTGATGAACTTGGAATCCTGCCCGCCAATCTCGAAAATCGTGTCCGGTTTGGTGTTGATCAGGCGACTTCCGACATAGCTTGCTCCGGTTTTGTGCGCGGTGATTTCGTCGTTGATCGTGTCTGCGCCTATCAAAAGCCCGATCAGTTCCCTGCCGCTTCCCGTGGTTCCTGCGGATTGGACGCTGATCTTGTCTCCGATCGCGTCGCGGATTTCCCTGAGCCCCGCATCCACTACCTGAATAGGCCGGGATTGGGTGTACGTGTAAATCTCGTACACCAGGTCCCCGTTGTCGTCGATTACCACCAGGTTGGTGCTGACGGAACCGATGTCAATTCCCAGATGTACCGGAACCGGCAACTGCTTGCCTTCGAATGTGCACGGCTTCACGCGATCTCGCAGCGAAATCACCCTGTCCATGCTCAGTTTTTGCACCGTCGGAAGGACGTGTGTCGCCCCCGAAGCCTTGGCGCGAAGTCGGAAGAACTCCTCCACCCGGTTCCCTTTTTCGTCGGCCGGTGCCAGTAAGGCGGCGCCGATGGCCGTCATCCAGGCGTATGCGGGAGGAACGAAAAGATCTTGCTCTTCCAGCTCAAACACGGTGCGCATGGCGCCAACCACGCCCGCATTTGCGGCAACACCCCCGACAAACGCGATGGGCGGCTTGATCTCTTTCCCCTTCGTGATTGCCCCTTTGAAGTTCCTTGCGACCGCCTCACAGAGACCTTTCAGGATTTCTGGCGGTTGGTACCCCTTCTGCTGGGCGTGGATCATGTCAGATTTCGCGAACACAGAGCATCTGCCGGCGATCGTTGGCGGCTTGCCCGCACCCGAGACCACGCCGCCCACTTCCTCGATGGAGAACTTGAGACGCGCAGCCTGCTGGTCAATGAACGACCCGGTGCCCGCGGCGCAGTCACCGTTTTTTTCGTAGTCGGCAATTCCAACGTCGCCGGTCTCACGGTCCCGCGCAAGCCGGATGAATTTCGAGTTCTCTCCGCCCATTTCGAAAATCGTCTCAACCTCGGGGTGGAGATATCCAACTGCTTGCGCAACCGCGCGGAATTCGTTAATGGACGCAAGGCCGGCTGTCTTCGCGATCGGATACGCGCCGATTCCCGTCAGGCCAACGAAGGAAACCCTGTCTACGGGAATACTGGTGGCCACCTCAGCGATCATTTTCTCTGCGGATTGCCGTGGACTTCCGAACAACCGCCGGTACCCGCTCAGAACGATCACCTTCCCTTCCGGAACACCTTCCAGCAGGAAATACTGGTCGTTCTTGTCAACCAGTCCCCGCACCAGATCGGCGTCTTCACGGTCGGCGACAATCGCGAGTTTGATACTGATCGCGCCGATATCAAGTCCCAGTGCAAGCATCTACGTGTCCTTTCCTCGAACGGCCTTACGCGACCGTACAAGTTCTCCATTTCAACCGGCCCATGCAGCGAAGCGGAAGCACAGTACAGGCGAGTTGCGGGTTTTTGTGCGCGAAGTGCGGGGGCAACGACGGGGCGGCATTTCATATTGAGAATCAATTGCAATTAATCACGCGCAGCAATCCGTTCGCCAGAAAGCCACCTTCTCACACGCAGTTTTGGACGAACGCCTGCGTGCGTGTATCTTCCCTTATATGCGTGTGCGGCTCTCCGGGCCGACTGCAAACCAGTTGGAAAAATGGACACGAACCTTCTTCTCACCGGCCTCTGGCACTACGGCGTCGCTCTCCTCGCGCTTTTTCCCATCGTGGATCCCATTACCGCCGCCTTCAGTTTCGCCGGACTCACCCAGAACAGGGAACCTGCGTGGACTAACCGTCAGGCCCTTCTGGCGTGCATTTACATGGTAGTGACACTCATCGCGTTTCAAATCCTGGGGACCTGGATTCTTCGCTTCTTCGCCATCACTCTGGAAGCAATCCGAATCGCCGGCGGTGTGATGATTTGGTACGCGGCACTTGAGATGCTTCGCGGAACAGACAGGCTCTCCGCCGACGAACAGATCGAAGGTGTCGCAAAACACGACATCGCGTTTACGCCCATGGCGATGCCGCTCCTGTCGGGCCCTGGTGCCATCGCGGTAACACTGACACTGAGCGCGCGCTCTGAGCGATTCGTCAACGAAGTCGCGGTCGGAGTAGCCATCATCACGATAGCAGTTGTGACGTACCTCGCTCTTCGGTTTGCATCGGCCCTTCAAAAGCATATCAGCGAAACAAGCCGCCTCGCGTTCTCGAAAGTGCTCGGTTTTCTGCTGCTTTGCGTCGGAGTCCAGTTTATCATGTCGGGCGTCGCGCCGCTGCTTGGATCAGGGGCTTTCACCCCCCCGACAGGGCCGTAACACGAACTGAATGCGCGGCGGAGAGTAACTCAGAGAGATGTCCGATTCCCGAACGAACCAGCCGGTCGATCTTGCCGAAGTCCTCCTCCGGTCTGCCGATCCATTCTTCTTTGTTGACGACGCCGGCATCATCCGCGCCTGGAATTTTGGGGCGGAACTGCTCCTCGGTTGGACCAGGGACGAGGCTCTCGGCGCTGAAGTGAGCATCGTGTTGCCGGAAATCCCACCCGGTCCGCCTTCCGAGGAGGAGCCTGAGGAATCCCTTCACGATTCCGTGGTCGCCGAGAATTTCCAGACAGTGTTCAAAGCGAAAGACGGTCACCAGATACCGGTGAAAATCACTGTCACCCTCATCAGAGACGAAAATGGGGTTCTGCTCGGGAGTGCAGTGAATGCGCGGAATGTCGCCCGGGAAAAAGCGCTCGAACAGGAACTTCGCTGGCGCATCGGCGAAATGGAAATGCTTGACAACGTTGCCCGCGCCGTGCAGAGCACGCTCGATATCCAGCGGGTGCTTCGAATAATACTCACCGCCTTCACCGCGGGAAGCGGCCTCGGTTTCAATCGCGCGATACTTTTCCTTGTCTCGGGGAGTCTGCTCGAAGCACGCCTCGGCATAGGATCTTCCAACTGGGAAGAAGCCGGGCGCATGTGGCCCCGTGTCGCGGACAAACCCGACCTTCAATCCGTCATCGACTTCGTGCTTGCTGAGGACGACACCACCCCCTCAGTTGTTCACGAAATTGCACGCGACTGGCGCATCCCTCTTGAAGAAGCAGAGAACCCCCTCATCATATGCATGCGAGAAAAGAGGTCGCTGATCTGGCCTGATTCAGGAGATCCCGGCGGCTCCGTGGCTGAAAAACTGCGAAGCCCCATGTTCGCTGCGGTTCCTCTCCTGCACGGAGGGCGTGCCATCGGTGCGGTGCTGGCGGATAATGTGGTCACCGGTCGCCCGATTGACGAACACGCCGTGCGTCTGCTACGACTCATGGCGGGAAGCGCCGCATCCGCCATTTCGAATGCGCGGTTGTATGAGGAAGTCACGCGGCACGCGCAGAACCTGGAAAAGGCCAGCGAGCAGATCAAAGAACAACAGGACCTCCTTCTTCAGTCCCGGCATTTTGCGTCTCTCGGCCGCATCGTGGCGGCGATCAACCACGAAGTGCAGGGCCCCCTTGTTCCGATCGGTGGTTTCGCCCGCGCCTTGAGGCGTGAGGTAGTGGATGGCTCTCCCCAGGCGGAGAAACTGGATTTCATCATCAAGGAAGTCGCTCGCCTGGAAAACGTGGTGAAAGGCGTTGCGTCGCTCGCGGCGGTTCCGCTGCCAACATTGCATCCCGTGCTGCTCAGCGCTCTGGTGGAGAAGGTATACACGGTGGTCCGGGCTGACGCCGGTGCGCGGGGAGTGATCCTCGAAAGCGATATTCCGCCCGACGTCCCTCCCCCGCACATCGACCATGACCAGTGGTACCAGGCACTCCTCGTGCTCGTCTCAAAAGCGGTGGAGGTAACCCCGGACGGCGGCACTGTGAGCACAAGTCTGAGAGCCGAACACGGCAGGTATGTCATCCGCGTGTCCGATTCCGGCCCTGGCATCCCCCAGAATCAGATTTCGAAAGCCTTCGGACCTTTTTTCAGCACCCAGCCGAGCCTCGAAGCCGCGGGACTCAACGTCGTCGCGGAAATCGTTCGTCGGCACTTTGGACGCGTCTCGGTCCAGAGCTCAGCAACCGGCACCACGGTCGCGGTTGATTTCCCGATGGCGGACGAGCTGTACCGGCTTGTGGAAAAGCAGCGCGCCGATGAGAGCAACGAGGACCGGATCGGTCTTCTCGACCCGTTGACGCAGGAGGTGCTGTCATCCGCGTCCCTGGCGAATGGGAATTGAGAAAGGACGGATTACATGCAGGATATCAGGGTCGCAGCAGTAGCCTCGTTGAGCCGCATCGGCGAAATCCAGACGAACCTGGAAAACATCCGTCAATGGTCGGCAAAAGCGAAAGAACAGGGAGCTGAACTCGTCGTATTCCCCGAGCTTTCAGTCACCGGTTTCTGGCTTCACAGGGACGCGCATAGGTACGCGCAGCCGGTACCCGGTCCTGCGACCGATACACTGGTGCAGATAGCCTCCGAAATGGGCGTGCTGCTGGTTGCGGGAATCTCAGAGGAATGCCAGGGAAGGTACTACAACACACACGTCCTGGTTTCGCCGTCAGGAATCCTCGGAACCTATCGCAAAACGCACATTAACCCTTACGAATCACCCTACTACTACGAAGGCAACAGCCTTTCGGTGTTCGACATCGGCAAAGCGCGAGTCGGCATCTCCATCTGCAATGACAACCTGTATCCGGAGAACCTGGCAGTTCTGGCGCTCAAAGGAGCGGAGATTCTTCTGATGCCGTTCGCGTACGGGGGCAGCAACCATAATCTGTGGCTCGCGAGTTCCGCATGCGCTGCGTATCGAACGCGCGGGCTCGATCTGGGCTGCTTCGTCGTTGCTGTGAACAACGCCGGCCCCGTTCCCACGCCCGACGGTGAGACAAACAGATATCCCGGAGGAGCCTTTATCAGCGACCCCGAAGGAGAAATCGTCGCCAGAACACAGGGTATGGGACCGGGAGAAAAAATGCTCGTTGCGGACCTGCGCGCAAAAGCGCTTCACGACCGCCGGTCAGTTCCCCATTTTACGCTGCGACTCCGCAGGCCCGAGCTTTACGGACGTGTCAGCGAACTCCTCTAAGTTCTTTTTCGGCCAGGCACGTCGGAAAGTGTAACAAATCTCGTCTTCCTCTCGTCTGATCCAGTGAACGAAGCGAACGGAACAGGAAAAGGCAACATGGGAGGAATACAAGATGAAGCTTCACCTGATCGTCCTGACGGTGGCCGCAGCGGCTCTTTCAATCGGAGCGTTACCGGCTGCCAGGTCCGCGAAAACCAGAACAGACACTGCTCCGATGGAGACCACGCTGCCGGATCTCCTGGTGACCGCCGAAAGGGCAAACGCCGGTGGGGCCACGGGCGCCGTGACGAAGGCCAGTCAGTCGGGTGATCTGCCGGACGTGGTTGTGGTTGCCGAAAGCCCCTTGAGCACGGCGGCACCTCTGGAATTCCGCATCCAGGGCGGCGATCTCCCGGATGTAACCGTCTTCGCGGACCGACCGGCCCGCACCTCAGCGATCGCG
>JAKPPK010000007.1 GCA_029547385.1 Candidatus Latescibacterota bacterium | reverse complement strand
GCTCCATCGCCTCGTCAGGATCGACAGGGCCGAGCGCGTAGGAGGCGAGAAGAAGCGCGATCAGCAGCGCGTGGGGGCGGGTCATGGGGCGGTGCTTCACTTCTTACCCTCCAGTTTCGCGATGCGTGCGCTGAGCGCGTCGTTCTCGGCCTTGAGTTCCTTCACAGCATTGACGAGCGCGGCGATCAACGGGCGGTCAGAGAGGGTGAGCAGCTCGGCCTTCTCGCGCTTCTTCGTCTTCTTTCCGTCAACCTCGACTTCGGAGGTGCGATATTGCCCGACCGCTTCGGGCACAGCGTCGAGGACCTCCTGCGCGATGAAGCCCACGTTCTCGTCCTCAGTGTTCATGCCGGACTTTTCGTTCCAGTGGTAGGTGCGAGTCGTGAGCTTGAGCACGTCCGCAAGGCCACGGGAGAAATCCCCGGTCACGTTCTTGAGGCGGGCGTCGGAGGAGGCGGTGACGTTTCCGGAGCTGTCGGTTTGGAGCGTTCCGGCTCCGTAGCTGTTCAGCTTCACGTTGCCGTTCGCGAACACTTGCATCTGTGCGGTGCCGCCGGTTCCCAACTGAACGTAACCACTGGACCCGCCATTCAGTTCGACGAAGCCAGAGCCGTTTGCTGACGCGTCCACAAGAACACGGGTTGCATCGGCTGAATCGGCTTGGATGTTCACGGACGTTCCTTCCGCCGTAAATGCACCGATTGTTCCCGTTGTGCCAGTGACACGTATTCCGTTTCCGCTGTCGTCACCAACAACGTCCAACTTGCGTTGAGGATTCGTGTTGTTGATACCGACGTTTCCGTTACCGGCGATGCGCATTTTTTCCGTAGCGGCTTTCGTTGACCAATCTGCCGCGGTGCCAAACGTAAGGGCCATTCCGTTGCTGGAACCGATACGTCGGGCAGCAAAGAACGCGGCGTCGTTGCCAACATCAGCGTTCCTCCACACGATCTTGCTGCCGTTGTCGGACTTGTTGGTCGGATTATCTAGACGGATAGCTTCGGCTATATTGTTTGATCCCGAACGGAGGTGCAGTTGTGCGGCGGGTGAAGTCGTCCCAATGCCTACGTGGCCGTTCACGTTGTTGACGTAGAAACGGCTAACGTCCGTGCCAACATCAATCGTAGCGAAATTCACCAAGGCTTCGTTGGTGTCGCTGGCGTACTTCCATGAGCGAACCAAGAAAGTCGTTCCGGTGTTGGACCCGTTGTATCCACGATCATCCTTAAATTGGAAGGCTACCGAAGACCCGCCATCATTCTTGTCCTGTCGTAGGCTTAATACCGCGGAATCGGCACCAACTGCCCAGCCAACTTGGCGTATATCCAGTTTCGCTTGCGGATCGGTAGTCCCAATTCCGACCTTGCCGCCCGGGGCGAATGTCGCAGTGGGCGTACTAGAGGGAGCTATGTGGATGGGCTCCATTCCATTCGTGGCGATGATGCCGTTCTGCGTGTTCTGGAACACGAGCACACCACTGCTGGCGCGAGGGAACCCATAGGCGGAACCATCGGCCTGGGGACCGTCGTACAGTAGAAACGTGCCAGACCAACTCGGGCTCACGCCGTCGTTATAGTAATCAAAGGCAACCGCACCGATTGCGGATCGGGCAGTCGCGTCGTACGCGACAGCCGCCAGTGAGTCGCGGACCTGAACGTACGAGTTCGATGCGTTGTTGCTGACCCCCACCCGTAGCGACGCGGAACCACCATCCGCAACCTCCAGTTTCGCGGTGGGAGCAGTCGTCCCGATGCCGACTCCTGTGGATGTCCCATGCACAAGCGCCCCATTCAAATTGAGCAGATAGGTGTCATCC
>JAKPPK010000566.1 GCA_029547385.1 Candidatus Latescibacterota bacterium | reverse complement strand
TTGTTTCAGCCGAACCGTTCACGACGGCCAACAATGGTCTCATACGCACCCGTATTTCACCGCCGACAACCGTTGGGTGATCTTCACCTCCAACCGATCTGGGATCCCCCAGATTTTCGGCGCCCGCCTGGCAGACGGGTTCCTCTCAAGCCTTTGAAATCTGTTCGGCAAAATACCACTTGCCGATATGCCGTCATTCCGCGCTTCCTCGCACTCTCACGTCAAATAATTCCCCCTGACCAGACCGTAACAGCGCGTGGAACGCCACTTCCATCGGCATACCCCTGTCGAACCAGGGGAGCGGTCGAGAGCATGGTATTAGTGCATCGCTTGTGCGATATTTTGACAGGGTTTTTTGATTGTTGCTCCCTTTCGACAAGGACGACACGACAATGACGCGAGCGGACGACATTGCGCTGAAACGAGTGCGCGTGAGGGACTTCCTCCGCAGTCATGATCTTGGCGGGGTCTTGTTTACGCAGCAGAAGTCTTTCAGCTGGTACACAAGCGGTGGGCAAAACCATGTGGGATTGACCACTGAAGCTGGCGCTGCTCACCTGCTGGCGACTCCAGACCAGGATTACCTCGTTGCGAACAACATAGAAGCGCCCCGGATCATGGAGGAAGAGGGGTTGAGCGAGCTTGGCATACAACCACTTGTCTATCAGTGGGATAGTCCTGAGACCGATGCCACCCGCCTCGTCGAGCGAGTGCTTGCGGGCCAGCGATATGCGACGGACACGGGGCAATTCGCGGGCGAATTGAACCACCTTCGTTACAGCCTCACACCGGTGGAAGTGGAGCGCTACCGCGCCCTCGGCAAGGACTGCGCTGAGGTGATGAGTGATCTCTGCCTTGCCGTTGAACCGGGCCAGACAGAGTGGGAGGTAGCGGCCGCCCTTTCCAAACGGCTGTGGGAGCGTGAGATAGTCCCTGCAGTGGTGCTTGTGGCGGCAGATGACCGAATCTCGAAATACCGCCATCCGATACCCACGGCGAACAAAATCGCGAAATATGTGATGGTGGTCATGTGTGGTCGAAGACACGGTCTCATCCTCTCAACAACGAGACTTGTCCATTTCGGAAAACTACCGGCGGAACTGAAGAGGAAGCACAACGCGGTGATGCGGGTAGACGCGGCCTATATCGGCGCTACCCTGATCGGCGCGGACGTCGACGAGGTTTTCCAGAAAGGGCTCGACGTCTACGAGGAAACAGGGTTCAAAGACGAGTGGATGTTGCACCATCAAGGCGGCGGAACGGGCTACGCGAGCCGCGATTTCAAGGGCTCTCTCCACTGCAAGGAGCGCGTGCAGGCCTGGCAGGCGTTCGCGTGGAATCCCTCAATCACAGGAACAAAATTGGAAGACACGATGATAGCGACTCCGGATGGGCCGGAAATCCTGTCCATGATCAGGGATTGGCCTTCCGTCGAGGTGCCCGCGGGGTTATGGGGGTCGCTCCGCCGCGCCGACATACTCGTTCGCTGAATCAGGAGCACGCATGGGAGGACTTGCGCGTTTCAGCGTCGCGGTGGGAGAGGACCTCCTCAAGCGTTTCGACAGGCTAATCAGGGAGTCCGGTTACTCGAACCGCTCAGAGGCTCTGCGTGACCTGATTCGAGACCGCCTTGTGGCCGAGCAGTGGGCTGCAGGCGAGGAAGTCGTCGCCACGATAACTCTTGTGTACGACCACCATGTGCGTGATCTGGCGGAACGTTTGACAGAGGTCCAGCACCAACGCACAGATCGAATCATCTCCAGCCTTCACGTTCACCTGAACCACGATAACTGCCTCGAAGTGATTGTCACCCGGGGTTCCGCCCACGACGTGAAGGAGCTTGCCGGGCTCCTCATTGGGTCCCGTGGTGTCAAACATGGAGGCCTCGTCATGACGACCACTGGCGAGGAACTATGAAACCGTTGGAGCAAACGGCATGACCGCTCGTGTTCGACAGACCTCGCGTTTCGCTTTCCGTGTGGGAGCGTCGGAGCAGGACATTACCCCGCCGTACGGAGCATATCTCTCGGGGAGCGCGTGCGGCGATCGCAGACCGGCTCAGTCGGTGCTGGACAGGACGTACGCACGGGCAATTGTGTTCGACGACGGGCGTGCGCGAGTCTGCGTGATCTCCCTCGACGTTACGATCATCACGGGTGAATA
>JAKPPK010000333.1 GCA_029547385.1 Candidatus Latescibacterota bacterium | reverse complement strand
TGCCGCTGTAATGCTGTGGTGGCCTGTGCGTCAGCGACAGGATACAGCTAGTCGCGAGGAGCCGGCACGACACCCCTCACGGGTATAGCTCTCACCACCTGACCAGCACTTGACTACAGATCGAACTTCCGCGGGCAGAGCGCCGTCGCGCCGCATTTCCCCTGTTGCGCCGATGGCTCAAACTGCCCTTGGGATTACCAATAATGAATATAGTAAAATCCATCACGTCCTGGGAACACTTCACAGGTGTCCACAAGGAATATTTTTTTGATTGAGACATTTGGCTCGGAATTTGCTTTCGCCCATGAATTGATGCTTAAAGTTAATACAATAAGAATGTTGACAAAACGAGGTACCGCCAACCATCTTCGGAACCGCGCAGGAACTTTTTGCAGGGTCGGTCATAAAACACAGTTTGAGTTTTGTCTTTCCGCATCAGAAATGCTTTTCCGTCCCGCTTTCGTGCCGGTCACCGGCCTTCGCCTTGTTCCTGTTTTGCCCCCTCCGGTACATTAACGTTAACTCCTGCCGCACGTCGTACGCGCGCCCCGAGTCCTCGCGGCGCGAACCAACGAGAAGCCACATGGATGTTCAGACCGATTTTCTGGTCATCGGAACCGGAATCGCAGGCCTTTCTTTCGCACTTCAGGCTGCGCAGCTCGGATCTGTCGCCGTCGTAACAAAGCGAAAAAAAGACGATACAAACACAAACCGCGCACAGGGTGGTATCGCCGCGGTGCTGGACCAAGTAGACGATTTCGCGTTGCACGTCAACGACACACTCGTCGCGGGCGCGGGTTTGTGCCACGAGGACGTCGTTGCGCACATCGTTCGTGAAGGGCCGCGCATCGTGCGCCAGCTTGTTGACTGGGGAGTTCAGTTCACCCTGACTTCACAGGGCACGCTCGCGCTGGGGAGAGAAGGAGGACATTCCCATAATCGTATAGTCCACGCACACGACCTTACCGGCGCCGAAATCGAGCGCGCGCTGCTCGCGGCAATCCAACAATGCCCGGACGTGACGATCTTCGAAAACCACGTCGCCGTCGACCTTATCACGGAACACCATCTGCCAGGACGGCGTCCCGCGCGTCACGTAACCTGCTGGGGTGCATACGTGTTCAGCGCGGAAGAAAACCGAGTCTCTCGCTTTCTGGCTCGCAGAACTGTTCTCGCAACGGGAGGCACGGGACAGGCGTGGCGTCACACGACAAACCCCGATATTGCAACCGGTGACGGAATCGCAATGGCCTACCGCGCGGGAGCGCGAGTGGGAAACCTCGAATTCATGCAATTCCACCCAACCACTCTGTACCATCCACACGAACGCTCTTTTCTAATCAGCGAAGCCGTTCGAGGACACGGAGCAGTCCTCATCAACGACCGCGGCGAGCGGTTCATGGACTCTGTCCACCCGATGAAAAGCCTCGCGCCACGGGATATTGTCGCCCGCGCGATCGACAGGGAAATGAAAACAACCGGCAAACCATGCGTGTATCTGGACATTACGCACGTAGACCCGGACAGTGTCAAAGACCGGTTCCCAAACATTTATAATAAATGCCTGTCACTAGGCATCGACATGACCCGGCAGCCCATTCCGGTTGTCCCTGCCGCACATTACATGTGCGGTGGTGTTGTCGTCGATATCACCTCGCGGACGGACATTCTCAACCTCTATGCCTGCGGGGAGGTCGCTCTTTCAGGCCTGCACGGCGCAAATCGCCTTGCCTCGAACAGCCTCCTCGAGGCGGTAGTCATGGCCAACGGCGCAATTGAGGACATCAAGCAGAGTGGACTTGCCCGCGCTCCTCTTCCGGAGATTCCCGCCTGGGATGACAGTGACGTGTTCGACGTGGAGGAGTGGATCCTTCTTCGGCATGATATCGAAGAGATCCGAGACCTGATGTGGGATTACGTCGGCATTGTGCGTTCCGACGTCCGACTTCGCCGCGCTCACCACCGTCTGGAACTGATCTGGAAGGAAGTTGAGGAGTTCTACCGGCGGGCAAAGGTAAACGCGGAGCTCATCGAGCTTCGAAACATGGCGTGTGTGGCGGCGCTTGTTGTTCGATGCGCCATGGAACGGAAGGAAAGTCGGGGGCTGCACTTCAACACGGACCACCCCGTATCGGACGAAAGATTCCACCATGATACGCTGTTGCGCGCCCGACCGATCAGGAGGCGAAAGTCCATGCCCCCTCCGCACAGCATCAACGGCAAGATCTCTGAGTACCATGAGATCCCGGGAGTCAGCACCCCTTTGCGCGGGGAATTCTGAGCCAGAACCTTGGGGAGCCTGAACGTATGTCGACCCGCCCAACAATTCGTGTCGTCGAGCCATCAAACCACCACCGGGAGAAATGGCCGGTCACGGTAAGCGTGCCGTTCCCGCGAAGTACGGTAACCTCCATCGGGCAGGTTCATCTGGTGGATACGCGCGATTCGGAGATACCGGCGCAGCGTCGGATCATGGCAACATGGCCGGATGGCTCGGTGAAGTGGATGTTGCTGGATTTCCCGGTGGAACTCGAGCCGCGGGAATGCCGCGACATCTCCGTGGAAATCAGCGATTACGAGGATGGGAAGGAGCCGGAAGAAGGCATCCGCATCGAGTGGGCGGGCGAGGAACTGCATGTGGATACGGGCGTTCTGCGTTGCAGGCTCGCGGCGACCCAGGGCGGACTGCTGAGCGAGGTGATCGCTCACGGAATCACTTTCAGCGAAAGCCCCGGAACCGTACGCATCGCCCAGCCCGATGGGCGCATGCTGGACCTTTCGAACGGACCGGCAACTCTCACGATTGAAGAGCCCGGCGTTCAACGCGCTGTCATCGCCATGCGCGGGAAACATTTCGATCTGGAAGGGAATGCCGCGCTCGATTACGTCCTCAGGATGGTCGTGTATGCCAATCAGGCCATCGTCCGATGGTATTACACCATCGTGAACAGGGAACCTGCTGATGCCGTTCCGGTGAGCAAAATCCAGATGATCCAGCCTTTTTCCCTGGATACCGCAACCTGCTGGGCATTCGTCGGCACGGATCGCACGCGCTACTCCATGCCCGAAGGATGGGTCAGCATGGCAACCGACGGGCTGGAGACCCGGGCGCACGACGGGAATCGTCAGTCCGGAAACCTGAACACGCTTCGGGCCGAGGTTCAGATGGAGCCTTTCATCGTCCTCGGTGACGCGACGAAGATGATCACCGTACTACCCCGGTGGTGCCATTTTCTCTTCCCGAAAGCCGTCCATTATTACGGTCGCGCGTTGCGGTATGACATCTGGCCGGATACTGCAGGCGTGTGGAATTTCCGCCGTGGAATGGCGAAGACACACGAGTTGGTCCTCGCGTTTTCCCACCCGGCGGAGGATTACGAGTCCGCGATGCCTGCGGTCGCACCCGTGCTCCGCCCGGTGATTGCTACTGTGGACCCGCACTACATCGAGGAAACCAACGCAATACCGTTCTTCTTTGCCGCGCGGGGAGAAGCCTATCCGCAGCTTGAAACGCATTTTGCCCGCGGGTTCCGCAGTCTGGCGCGCGCCTACGGAATGCTTCACTATGGCGATGCGAACGGAGTGGGGTACAGCGCGCAGGGCAGGGGAAGGCATCTGAAAGGCAAAGATGCCGTGGAAGAGGTGATCTGGGTCAACAACGAGTACGACATGCCGTACATGGCAATGTTGCAGTTCCTGAGAACCGGCGACAGAAACGTGTGGCTTCAGACCGCGGAACCACATGTATGGCACATGATGGACGTGGATACCGTCCACTCGGATCCGGCGCACCCGATCAACGAAGGCGGCCAATCCATCCATCTCGCAAACCATATCGGGCCGCCCGGTTGTGGCGTCGATCCGAGCCATGAATGGGTGGAAGGACTCATCACATACCATCTCCTCACGGGGCTCGAACACCCGCGGGAACACGCTCTCGCTCTGGGAGAGCATCTTCTCCGTTGGACGGAAGCCCACCGCGCGGATTTGAATTCCGACTGGATGGCCTCGCGGGTTACGGGCTGGGCCCTGATAGCCCTGACGGCGCTCTTTGAATTCACACGCGACGAACGCTACCGCACCTGCGCACTCGCCCACGGGAAAGGGCTCCACGAACGGGTGAGCGGTACCACGGGCCACTTGACGGAATCGGTCTCTTACGGGTTCCCGTACCGTGCAGGTTTCATGACGAACATCGCCGTCATCGGGCTGAAACGTCTCTGGGACATCTCCGGGGACGACCTGTGGAAGGATCTCGCACTGAAGCTCATTGAGGATCAGTGGGAGCATCTGAGTCTTCCCACGGGGCTTTTGGTGTACAAGGAACTGCCGGAGAATCGTTACCCTTCCGGAAGCGCAACGGAGCTTGAGTCCATGGCATACGCGTGGCAATGGACAAGGGACTCAGTGTATTTGAAGCGGGGTATCCAGCTCCTGAGGCTATTCGGGCCGTGGAGGCGCGATTCTGCTTCCCAGGGCACGTTCTTCACCGAATTGCCGGATGGTGGCCTGTCTCAGGAGATACGGCTGTTCCCGCGGGATAGCCACTCGTTCAGCACATTCCGGTATGAACTTCCTTTCCTGCGCGTTCTCCACGACACCGGAATCCTCAAGCAGTTCGAACCGCCGGAGATAGACCTCTCCGGAGTAATGTGACACTGCGGGGCAAGGAGGCGGACATGAGCCTTTTGGGAATCGACGTCGGCACCACAGGAACGAAAGCAGTAGCATTCAACCACGGTGGCAGACCGATAGCCTCCGCATACAGGGAGTACCCGCTCCACTCTCGTCAGAAAGGCTGGATGGAAGTCGACCCCCACGAGGTCGCCGCGGCTATCAAAGACGTGATCTCCCTCGTGGCGGCAAAAACCCGGCATGATCCTGTCAGCGCACTTTCCGTGTCGGCCATGGGGGAGGCCGCCGTGCCTGTCGCACGGGATGGAAGATTCCTCGCGCCGGTTCAGGTCAGCCTGGACGAACGAACGGCCTCGTACGCCGACTGGTGGCGGGGCCGGATTTCCAATGAAGACGTGTTCCGCATAACCGGCCACACTATCTACTCCATTTTCACGCTGCCCCGCACGCAATGGATCAAAGAGCATTGGCGGTCAGTCTACGACCAGACCTGGAAATTCCTCTGCTTCCAGGAGTTCGTCTTTTATCTCCTGGGCACGGAACCGGTCACCGATTACTCCCAGGCGGCTCGGACCATGGGATTCGACGTCCGGGCAAAGCGGTGGTCGGAACGGTTGTTCGAAATCGCCGAACTCGATCCCGGTAAGTTTCCGGTCGCGGTTCAGTCGGGTACTCTGGTGGGAAAGGTCGCGGACACCGTGGCCAATGAACTGGGGTTGCCGCGCGGAGTAAAATGCGTGACGGGCGGCCATGATCAGCCCTGCAATGCGCTGGGCGCGGGAATTCTTACCGGAGGAAGCGCGGTGTACGGAACAGGGACCGTGGATTGCATCACACCGGCGTTCGATCATTTTGTGGACAGCACCGATTTCATCCAGAACAACCTTGCCTGTTACCCGCACGTCGTCCCGGACAAATACTGCTCTGTGGCCTACAACAGCACCGGCGGCAATCTGTTGAAATGGTACCGGGACACATTCGCCGACACGGAGAAGCGCCTTGCCGCGGAAAAAGGAATTGATCCCTATGAGGTCATCCTCAGCGATCTTCCGGACGGGCCTTCGCCAGTAATGGTGCTTCCTCATTTCACCGTAACAGGAACACCATGGTTCGACACGAATTCCCGCGGCGCCCTGCTTGGCCTCAAACTGACCACAACAAAAGGGGAGATAGTTAAAGCCCTCATCGAGGGCACGACGTTCGAAATGAAGCTGAATCTGGAAGCTTTGCGAAGGTCAGATGTCGCGGTGGAAAGGATTCGGTCTACCGGCGGAGGGGCAAAGTCCCGTCTGTGGAACCAGCTCAAGGCAGATACGCTCGGCGTTCCCGTAGCTACACTGCAAACGTCCGAAGGAGGCTCCCTCGGCACGGCGATGCTTGCCGGCGTTGCAACGGGCGTGTACGGATCACTTGCGGAAGCAGCATCCGCGCTGATTCATGAACACGAGGTATTCGAACCTCGTCCGGAAGTCTCCACGCGGTACAGTGAGCGCTTCGCGATTTACCGCCAGCTCTACCCGACTCTCAGAGAGATCAATCACCGATTGTAGCGGGTCTGTTGAGGTCGAGATTGACAGCGACCATGCCGTTCCCTATTTTTATATGTTCGTCATTCTTGGTGAAGAATCACGAGGTGAGCAGACAAGCATAAGGAGCCCGGCGTGGCCAACCACAAAAGCGCAATCAAAAGAATCCGCACGAATCGCGAACAACAGGCAAGAAACCGTCAGTGGATGTCGAGGCTTCGCACCGTGGTAAAGGCTGTCCGCAAAGCCTCCACGCCGGAGGAGGCGAAAGCAGCCTTTGAAAAAGCAGTGCCAATCATTGACAGCACTGCGCGCAAGGGCGTCATTCACAAGAATGCGGCCGCCCGGCACAAGGCTCGTCTCAGCAACGTGTTGAAAGCACTTTCGGCATAAACGAGTTTTCCACATATCGGAAACGAAGAAGCCGCGTCTCGGACGACGCGGCTTCTTTCATTTTCGCCGCATATCGGACGACGAAACCCCTCCCTATTTCAGCCATTTTTCGAGCCACGGCAACGCGTGCACCCCGTTCCACCGGTGCTCACCTTCAAACACATCGTGGTACACCCGATCCTGCACGCCAAGTACTCCGTAGGACCTCCGGATGATGTCCACCTGCGACGTCACATTCGCAACACCCCGCGCTCCGTTGAGGGCGTCCCTGTTTCCGGTTTCTATGAGAATCGGCCGGGGGGCAATTGTCGCGGCGATGTCACCCATGTCCGCATACTCGTACAGGTGCGGCACGTAGTTGCAGGAGCAGTTCTGGTGAAGGTCCAGCAGAGAGTCCTTGTATCCGTAGAGGTACCCGCTGATCACCGCGCAGGTGATGCGCTCGTCAAACGCCGTTGCCCAGAGGGTCTGCAATCCCCCGCCGGAGAGGCCCGCGCACCCGATACGGTCTCGCCTGCAATCCGAACGCGTCTCGATGTAGTCCACAAGGCGCGTGAGGTCCCATGCCCACATCCCCGTCACCGTCTGGCCCAGCGGGTACGCCATGTTGTTCAGCACACTGCACGACGATGCGAGGACGTTTCCTTTCACCGCGGCCTCCTGCCGCTCGCCGAACCCGCGCGCGTCAGGGCAGAACGTGATGAAACCGGCGCGCACAAAGCTCACGCCGTAAGCGTAGTTGTAGTGGTCGATCGCCTTGGCGACCTCCGGGCGTTCGCGCAGTCCCACTACTGCGGCTTTGCCCCCTCCCCCGTGGCCATGGGGAGCAATCACTGCCGGGTACGGAGGCGTCCCCTGTTTCGGAACCAGCACGAAAAGAGGCATGACGATCCCCGGCTCGGTCTCGATTTCCACTCGCTCACGGACATAATCATCGAATTCCGCGGTCTCGGTAACCGTCGGATTGAGGGGACACATGAGCATGGTATCGTACCCGGTGAGTCTACGCAGCACCCTGAGCAGGTCTTTTCGCCATACCTTCCATTCCTCTTCATTCTTCGCGCGAAATGCGAGCAGGCGCCCGGTACGGTCCCATCGGTCCCGGAGATACTGGTGCGCCATATACCGTCCAGGTTTGTCTGCGGCGTTGTCCATGGAGAATCTCCCCTGGCTGAATTACGGAGTGAAAGAACGGGTTGTGCACGACATATGGCTAATGATAACGTCCGGGTTTCTGAGGGAGCAAACGTGTTCAAATGAAGGGAGGCGGCGTTGCGCGATGCGCGCCAACGCCGCCTCCCGGTAGAGGATTTCCGCGGTTACTTTATGAGCAGCATCCGAATCACACGCGTTTCCGCAGTGCGTGAGCCTGCTTCTCTTGGCGTAACCACCAGCCGTGCGAAATACACACCTGACGCCGCATCGCCACCGGCGGTTGTCCTCCCATCCCACGTCACCCGGTAGAAGCCCGCAGATTGTGGCCCGTTCACCAATGTGCGGATCTCCTGCCCGAGGGAGTTGAAGATCACGAGCTTCACGTCCGCCGTCCATGGCACCTGATACGCAATCTGCGTGACCGGGTTGAACGGGTTGGGTGTGTTCTGGTCCAGCACCACCTTTTCCGGGGCCGCGACTCGCGCAACAAGTGGCCCGAAGAACACAGCCCGGCCACTTCCCGTCTCGGTCGCTCCGATACGGTACCGGTATTCTACACCCGGTACGACCGCTCGATCGAAGAAGACAAACTCACGGCCGCCGGTGAACACCTGCCCCGAAATCCGCTCGTATTCGCCATTTTCACCTGCAGCGCGCCACAGGGTGAACGACGCCTCCGGGCTCGCGGCGGCAAGCCGCCACGCCACCGTGATATGGCTCTGGGCGCCTGTCGCGGTGAATGCCGCCAGTTGAACCGCGGTCTTCTTGGCAAGCGTATCCACCGTAAAGCTCGTCCGCTCGGAGAACGGACTCATGAAGCCCGCATTGTCCACCGCCCGGACGGCCCACCAGTATTTCGCCAGGTGATCCAGCATGAATGGAAGCTGCCATTCCGTCGTCGAACCGCTCACCGGGACGGAACTGGTGGTTACAATCTGCGTGAGGGCGGAATCGCGGGCAACGATGAACAGATGCCCCGCCACCGGCCGCAGATTCGCCGTGCCGTTCGTCACTTTCAGGATAGGACGCGCGCTCACGGTCGTGTCGTGCCGGAACACCGTCGGTGCGCCCGGCGCATCCGAAAGAGACGGCGTGACGGTAATCGTATCGCTCGGAACACTGAGATTGCGGTTGGCGGAACGGTCCTGTGCCAGGAGCCGATACCGGTAGGTAGTGCCGGTCAACACCGCCTGGTCAGTGAACGTGGTGACCTTCTGATCGGCGATTTTGGCGAAACCACCGGCACCGATTGCTCGTTCTATGACGTAAACGTCAAGATCCGCATCCGTATTGGCCGCCCACGAGAGGCGAACCGAATACGCACCGTTGATTGACGTGACTCCTGTCACCTTTTCCGGCGGCGTCACGTCCGCACTGGCAAGCGTCGTCCAGACCAGCGATCCGCTCGTGGAATCCGCGATATTCCCGCTCGCATCGCCGGAGGAAATCCGGTAGTAGTACTGCGTCGCAGGCGTGAGATTCGTCAATGTTACCGAGTGGTTGGTGCTGAACGTCGCGAGGTTCACAACAAGGCCAAGCGCGACCGTCGTGCCGTACTCCACCCGCGTGTCGCTCGGTTCGTCGGTCGTCCACGAAATCAGCGCCTGTGTTGCATCCGCCGAAACCGTCGGGCCACCCGTGAACGAAGGCGCTTTCGTGTCGGCCGCCGCTTCGGTCGCGCCAGTTACGGAGGCCGAGGCCGGGCCGTTGCCCACCAGGTCGGAGGACTGCACGGTGATCTCATACGATTGCGATGGCAGAAGGTTCGTCAACGTCACCACGTGTTCGATCACGTTGTCAGGAACCACAACCTCGGTAGGCTGATCCGCCGATCCCACGCGCCTGAACAACAGCTTGCTGTCGGAAGGTTCATCCGTTGTCCACTTCACCGTGATACGTGAATCCGTCCGGCCGATCACCGCGGGGCCGCCGAGAATCAGAGGCGCCGCGAGGTCTTCTTCGTGGAGCGTGTACACGGTCTGCGGATTGCTCGTGGTTTCCCCGTTCCCCGACGGGTCCGTGGACCCGATCTGGTACGTGTAGGCGGTTCCCGGCTTGAGTCCGGTCAGCGTGACCTGGTGCGAAATCACATTTTCCGTGATAGTAACGGCGTCCGTGAACTCCACCGTGGCACCTTCGCGGGCAATTCTTCCGGCCGATCCCTCTCCGAACCGTACCACGCTGTTGGCGTTCTCATCCGTGTTCCACCCGACCGTCACCGTCGTCGCGGTGGCCGAGAGGACCGTCGGCCCCGATACCACCTGCGGCGCGGTCTGGTCCGGCAACACGGCCGTCGTAAACTCCGATCCGGTTCGCCCGCCCGCTTCTTTTGTTGGTTTGGCGGACGGTGGAGTGAGCGGCCACACCACCTGGTTCCGGGCGGCATCGGCATTGATCACCCGGAAAGAATAGGCAGTGCCTGCCTGAAGGTTTGTCAATACGAAACGGTGAACGCGGACGAGATCGCCACGGTTGAACGTATTGACAAGTCGTGCTCCCTGATACAGCTCGAGATAGCTGTCGGCCATCTCGTCGGTTTCCCATTCGACGATTGCACGCGTGTCGGCGCGGTACACCACCGTCGGGAAACGCAGGATACGTGGGGGTATCGTGTCTGGAACAGACTTCGTCCAGAAGGTGATCGGGCGTGTTTTTGTCGTGTTTCGCGCCAGATCAGTCATTTCCACGATCGCACGGTACTCGGTACCAGGAGCGAGCCCGGTCAAACGAGCCAGTTGCGAAACCGCCGGTATGTCTACGAACGTCTCCGAGAACATGACTCCCTGAGCACCCGCAAGCGCAATCTCCACGCGCGCCGTATGCAACTCATCCGCGACCCACGCAATGAACGCATCCCGTTCGTTCGCAGTGACTACCGGTCCGGTGAGAGCGCGAGGTGGATTGGTGTCAGGAAGGCCTTTCGTGACGAATGCCTGTCCAGGCCGGATAGTGGGACCATTTCCCGCCGCGTCTATGACCGAGACGCTGTACGCGTACGACGTCGTAGGCGACAGGCCGAGGATGTCCAACCGGTGCTCGCGGACGAGCCGTGTGTCGTAGACCGTCGTATCCTTCCCGACGCCCACCAGGTTCACCACTGCGGTGGTCGGTTCGTCGTTTGCCCAGTAGATCGTCACACTGTTTACGTCGACACGTTCGGTCGTCGGACCCGCGACGAAATTGGGAGCAGTGCGATCCGCGCGGTCCCTGGTGATCACCGAACGTTGCAGCGGCATGCGCGCGACGTTCCCCGCATGGTCACGGGAAGATACTTCGAGGAAGTATTCCGTGGCCGGCGCCAGACCGGTAATCGTGATCGCGTGCACCTTCGTCATCGTGGGTTCGGCAAGGCTGTCGGTGTACACTCCCGCGCTCCGCCCGAAACGAACACGTGTGTCGGACGCTTCGTCGGTGACCCAGCCGAGGGCAACAGAACTGGAATCCACCGACGTAACCTCAGGCGTTTTTGTGAATACGGGAGGCAGAGTGTCGGCAACCGCTGTTCCCGTCCCCGTTGTGAAGGATGGTAAGAGGCTCAACGACACATGGTCGTGATCCACCATCTTGTCGATAGCGCCGACGCCCCAGTAATAGGTCGTGTTGGGCTTGAGACGCCCTGACGGGATGCGTAGTTCGCTCACGGTGACCGGAGCATCCGCGAAGTTCACTACCGTTTTCGCCGGATCAAGGAACCGGGCCACCGCCCCGGCAGGATCGCTGAAGCTGATCGGGTTCTCCGTGCTGACGTTCACCACGTACCCGGCCGCCCCCACCACGTCACTCCAGTCGAGTAACGGGGTCAACGACACATTGCTGGCGTTGTTCGCAGGCGAAATGATCGCCGGTTCGGGGAGACTGGGAGGCGAGATCGAATCAGTCGCAACCGCGGATTCCAGGCCGGTGTTGTCAACCGCCCAGAGACGATAGGTACCTCCCGCAAACGTGTACAGCGGATCGAGTACTCCTTCGTACACGCCGTCACTCACGCGCGGAACCGTCACCACGCTGCCATCCGGTTTCCTCACAAACACCGACGCAATCGTGTTGTCACCATTTGCATCGGTCACCCGCGCGGAAACAGTGGGAAAGAAAACCGCTATCGGCTGCCGATTCTGTACCACCGCCACGTTGAAACTCACAACGCGTGGCGGACTCGCGGTGGAGGAACCACCAAGAGCGTAGTTCGCACCGGTGATCGCGTTGCCGCCCGCGATTTTGAGCGGAGCGGGAACAAGCGTCGTGCTGATCTGTTGATCGTAACCTTCTCCGCCACCGTAGTACCCAGCGGCAAACACGTAATAGGTGCTGTCCGGAAGGTTCGTGAACCTGAATTTCCCGTCCACGGTGCCAACAATACGGAACACCGGAAGTGAATCCATGTTCGTCGTACTGGGCGGACTGGTTAACAGAGCCACGTACGCGTGATCCACCGCCGAAACGGAAGAGGACGACGAAATGGAAATCTGCCCGCTGATTGACCCGGCAGGGAATGCACTACCGGTGGTGAAGAGCGCCGACGCGGGCAAAGGCCCATCCCAGACGGACACCTGATAGGTCATGTTCGGCTTGAGCGTCACCTGCTGGGTAAGAGTGAAGTTGTCCGCACCCAACTGGAGAGCGCCAGTCGTCAGCGGCTTGGGTGTGATCGTGATTTGGCTCGGACTGATCCGGATACCACCACCGTCGCGAAGCACTGACCTGGCGAACCGCAGAACCAGAGTCGTCGTGGTGTTGACGGAAACCGCTCCGTTCTGGGGAGCCGTCACCACCACCCCCGGATCGCCACTGCGCCAGGACATGGGAATAGTCACGCTGACAGGGTCCGCCCCTTCTACCACAGAGAACCCGTCTGCCCTGCCATCGCCATTTGCGTCTACGAAACCTGCATCGAAAAATGTCGGCCTGCCGGTCTGTTCGTTCACGGAGCGGATGATCGCCCCGAACGGGTAATACGTGCCCGTCTTCAGGTACCGCACGCGGAAATTCCCCTGCCCGTCAACAAACGCGACGCGGGAAAGACCCGTCAGAAGCGGCTGTGCGGGGTCAATCGGAAACACCGGAGTCTCCGACAGCATCGCCATCAAGAAGCTGTCACCGGCGCGCGATAACGAGGATGGCACCAGCCGCCCGGCAAGCTGCCCGTTCGGAATGGTGGAACCCGTGGAGAACACCCACGCGCGAGGATATTTCTGCCCACCCTGCGTGCTGTTTAGTTCGTTTATCCAGATCGTGTAGGTGGTGTTGGCCGCAAAACGTACCGGGAAGGTTACCTTCCAACTGCCATTCTGCAGTGCGGTTACCGTACGGGCGGACAGGCTCGGTTCGCCCGAAGGCGGCGTGGGGAACACGTTGAGCATGAATCTGTTTGATGTATCATAATCTGCTGAAAATACCAGTGTTATGAAGGTATCAACCGCCGCAGGGAAGTTGGTCTGGAACATCCCGGGGTTCGAATGCACAAGCCTGGGCAGCCCCGTAACCTCTGTGGCGTTCAGCTTCAATCCCACAATGCTCGAAGCTCCCACGGAAATCCTGTCCGGTAGACCGTCGTTGTTCTGGTCGAGATACCCGAACACGCTGGGCAGCGGACTTTCGTACGGGCTGAGAATCGGAGCCGCAAAGAGGTAGTAATCCCCCTGCGGAACACCGGGGAGTGTGAACGTCCCGTTGAACGCAAACCCCATCCGCACCGGTTCGGATGGAATCGGATTGTCCGCCTGGATCGCCGACGGAATCTTCTTCGCGAGATACGTGATGAACGGCATCTGGTTAAGAGTTTGCTGAACCTCGGACGGGAGTTGCGAGGTCTGAACTGCGAACGTGCCCGCCACAAC
>JAKPPK010000534.1 GCA_029547385.1 Candidatus Latescibacterota bacterium | reverse complement strand
GAGAGCGTTCGTGATAAACAGCGGCACCACTTTCTCCGGGTACTGGTACGGCCCGATGGTGTTTGATCCCCGGGTAACAAGCGTCGGCACACCGAATGTTACGTGGTAGGACTGGACGAGCAATTCGCCTCCCGCTTTGCTCGCGGAGTAAGGACTCCTCGGCGCCAGCCGATCTGTTTCTCGGGAAGACCCCGTCATCACCTCGCCGTACACCTCGTCGGTGCTGATCTGCACAAAGCGCTTGACACCACTCTTTCGGGAGGCCTCGAGCAACACGTGCGGCCCTTCGATGTTCGTTCGGAGAAACACCCCCGGGTCCGCGATGGATCGGTCTACGTGGCTTTCCGCCGCAAAGTTGATCACCGCGTCGGACCGCCGCACCAGCGGCAGCACCACGGATTCCTCCGCGATGTCCCCGTGAACGAACTCGTATCGAGGATCCCTTGCGATGTCCTTGAGGTTGTTCAGATTGCCGGAATATGTGAGCTTGTCGAGGTTGATGACGCGGTAACCCGGGTATTTTTCCAAAAGGTAGCGCACGAAATTGGACCCGATGAATCCCGCGCCGCCCGTTACCAGTATGGTCCAACTCATGAACGCACGGCCTTTCGAACCTGGATCACAGGACTTCCTTCGCCGGGTGGAACGATAGTCAGCACCGGTCTCTGTGCCACAGTGGCAAGTGCGTTTGCCATAGCTTTTTCCACGTGTTCGGCGTCGTTGTGCTGGGGGCTGAGATGCGCAAGGACTATGTGAGGAACGCCTTCCCGTGCCAGATCGCGCACCAGCTCGCCTGCCTGCTCATTGTCCAGGTGTCCTTGAGAGCTGCCCACACGTTGTTTGACGTTCCACGGGTATCGGCCCCACCTCAATCGTTCGGCGTCGTGGTTTGCTTCGACGACTGCAAGGTCCACAGCTCGCATCTTCTGCCGAACGAGGGAAGTAACTGTGCCCAGGTCGGTTGCGATCCCGACAGACACGAGGCCGTCACGAATAACAAATTGAACCGGGTCCGACACGTCGTGCGGAACGGAAAACGCTTCCACCTCAAACCCGTGAATGGCGGTCCGTGACCCCGCCGCAATGGCGTACAGGCTCTCACTTCCGCGCCATTGGTCAGTTATAGCCTGCAGGGTTCCCGGGGTTCCGTATACAGGAACGCGGTACCGCCGCGCGAAGGCCCCGACTCCCCGCGTGTGATCGCTGTGCTCGTGGGTGAGGAGAACACACTTCACGTCCTGCGCGTGCCAACCGACAGCGTGCAGCCGTTCTTCGATGCGTCGGGCACTGAGACCTGCATCGACGAGCATGATGCCTTGCCCGTTCCGAATTGCTATCGCATTTCCGGCGCTGCTGCTCGCAAGAACGTACAGTTCCATCACTGGGGTGCACGACCTGCGTATCTGATTCGCCCCTCCAACCAGGGACGAAGTGCCCGCAAAGCTCTGGCGCGATGGCTCACGGTGTTCTTGAACTCCTCGCCCAGTTCGGCGAAGGTCGCCACCTGTCCTTCAGGGATGAAAAGAGGGTCGTACCCGAAACCACTTGCTCCCGCACGCTCTTCCGCGATATGCCCTTCGCAGGTCCCTTTCGCAATCACTTCAGTGCCGTCCGTCCAGACGAGGGCGACGACGCAGACGAATCGTGCCGTGCGTTCGGCTGAGGGAATCCCGTCGAGTCGGCGCAACAGGAGAGCTATGTTCTCCTCGTCCGATGCGTGTTCCCCGGCGAAGCGTGCGGAACGAACGCCGGGATTGCCTGCCAGTGCATCTACTTCCAGGCCGCTGTCTTCACCCAGCGCCGCACAGCCGCTCCACTGTGCAATGCCTCGAGCTTTGAGAAGGGCGTTTTCCAGAAATGTGGTGCCGGTTTCCTCGATGATCGGCGGACTTCCGATGTCATCCATCGGCCGCCACGTCAGAGGCAGATCAGCATACAGGGATTGAATCTCCCGCAGTTTGCCCCTGTTGCGCGTAGCCGCAATGATTTGACAGCGCATACCCGTTACGCTGGTTTCGGTTTCGGGAGATGCACCACGTTGATTTTGCTTACCGAGAACACCATGCAGTTCACCACCGGCGAACCGAGCCGTTTCCGCAACCCCTCCAACTCGGGACCTTCCGTGATGTCCTTATCCAGATGGGCGTCTATGGTGATGAACGCGTACTTCGTCGGATCATTGCTCGGGCCGACAGCGGTGAAGACGGCGTGGGGGTTCGCCTTGAGATTGTTGTACGCTTTGTCCGCCCCGATCCGCCCGAACGTCACTGTCTCACCGTCAAGTTTCGCAAGACCTGTAAAGACAGCTACTTCCGGATGCCCGTCCACTGCTGCCGTGGAGAGAGTCTGGCCATAGGCGTCCGTATTGAAAAGGTGCTCCTCGGGTTTGAGGATCGCCCGCTGTTTCATTGCAGTCTCGCAGGCGGTAATCATAACGTTGACCTGCGTCCGGTACACCTCTACCGCCAGTCGCGGGTCGTAATCCTCAAGCATTTTCCTGCTCATCTGCTTGAGATCGCGATGATCGAGCATCGCCTTTTTCGCGACGTCGAACGTGCTGTCATCGATTGCTTTGACAAGCTCCACCCGCGGAACGCCC
>JAKPPK010000526.1 GCA_029547385.1 Candidatus Latescibacterota bacterium | reverse complement strand
GGAGTGGTAAGTGCCACCCAGTTCGCGTACCAGATCAGGTTTTGGCCCTGTCGTTGTCCGCGCAAGCACGTGGACCTCCATGCCCATCTGTTTCGCCAGCAGAGCACCTAGCAGGCCAATTGGGCCGGCACCGGTTACCAGCACCGTCCGGGGTTCCCAGAAAGCCCGCTGACCGACTGCAAGGGTATGTTCCCATGCTTTGGCGACCACCGTCGTTGGCTCCAGCAGCACACCGAGAATCCCCAGGGCGGAATCAATCCTGATCGCGTACTCCGGCTCGATCCGCCATCGCTCAGACATATAGCCATCGATCTGCTTGATGCCCCGCTCGGTATATTGGCCGTTGCGGCACATGTCCCATTCGCCCACGGCGCAGTTCGGGCAGGGGACGGGATCGGGCCGGCGCACGATCCCAACGACAAGGTCCCCTTTCTTTAGTCCGCTGGGCCCCGGATCAATGACGCGGCCGAGCGATTCGTGGCCCAGCGTCAGCCGCTGCTTGCCGGGAGGCGCCCAACCGTACTTCCCTTCGGCAATCTCGATGTCGGTGCCGCAGACGCCAACGGCCACTGCCTCGACGAGCACGGAGCCGTTGCGAATGTCGGGCTCGGGAACTTCTTCTAGGCGGACGGAACCGGGTTGCATCGGTTCGACAGTAATCGCTTGTCGAGTAGGCATAATATGGTCTCCTTCGTTTAGGTATGCTTTGTGTTCCCTGTTGGCTCTTCTCTTTCGATTGAAGAGTGTCACAATATTCAACCGTGGAAGGCGACTTCAACGCCCCTCACAGAACCGGACTTGTAGATTTCCCACATCCGGCTCTTCGGCAAAGCTCACTTCACGGGTGACAGGGTGTACAGGTCGTGGACGATACGGGGTGTCGGCAGCGGGTAGCGCTCCAGGTATTGTTTGAAGCGGTCCCAATTGAACGAGCGGCGCTGACTGCGACGGTTCAACCACTTCAGGGCCAGCCGAGTTGCCACTCCATAGTAGCGTTTCAGTCTCGGCATGTTGCCGCTGACCCCGTAGTATTGGTAGTGTCCTCGCAGTTTGGCCGCCAGGATCGGCCACCATTCCTTGACCGGTTGGCAGTTCCGGACGCGCTTGAGCCACTGATTCAGCTCTTGGCACTTCTTGCGGAACTTCTTCCGGCTGGTCCGATGACCTACGATGAACTTGCCACGTCGGCTTCGATCACAGAAGTGGGTAAAGCCCAAGAAGTCGAACGTGTTCGCCCGTCGTTTCTGGCGTTGCGCATTCTCTCGTTCGTAGCGGCCGAAGCTGATCACGCGAGTTTTCTCCGGATGCAATTGGAGGCCGAACTGCGCGAATCGTTCCCGCAACTCCGCGGCTACGTGCTGGGCATCCCCTTGGTACTGGATCAGACAGACGAAGTCGTCTGCGTACCGCACCAGGAAGCAGGCTCCGCGGACCTGGCGTTTGACACGCTTGTCAAACCACAGATCCAACACGTAGTGCAGGAATATATTGGAGAGCACCGGACTGAGGTTACCGCCTTGCGGCGTACCTCGCTCCGTGTGGACAAGCATGCCCGAATCCATGTAGCCCGCTTTCAGAAACCGCCGTATCAGCAGCAGAAAGCTGGGGTCCGCAATCCGAACGTGGAGGAACTCAAGCATCCAGTCATGCGACACGTTGTCAAAGAAACCTTTGATGTCCGCGTCGATCACGTGGTTGATCGGGTTCTTCATGATCGTCTTGTCCACCGCGTCAATTGCCTGATGGCAATTCCGACCGGGACGAAAACCGTAGGAGCAGTTCAAGAAGTCTTCCTCGTAGATCGCTTCCAGGATCAGGGCAATGCCCTTCTGCACGATCTTGTCTTCAAGAGCGGGCAGTCCCAAAGGTCGCGTCGAGTGTTCGTCCTTGGGAATGTACACGCGTCTGGCCGGTAGCGGTCGGTACCGCTTCGCTTTCAGTCGTGCTACCAGTTCCCTCAGGTTCTCCTCCAAATTTTCTCCGTATTCCTGCCAAGTCACTCCGTCGATGCCACTCGCTCGGTCCCTGCCGAGACGGTGGTAGCAGTGCTCCAGGTACTGTTCATTCAGTAAATGAGCCAGGCTCGTAAACTGACATTTCGGGTCCTGTCGCGCCCGTTCCGATATGAGGATCAGCTTCCGCAGCGTCGATAACTCCGGCTCTGTGTTCGGCATCCGCTACTGCCCATCCTCGTCGCTTTACCGCCAACCCCTTCGAGTGGACTCCGTGTCCGCACCGGGCATTACCCCGGCTACTCCTCTACTATGAGTTGGTCCGAATGCCATGCCGCCATACCCCCTCCTTGCCTCTTCAGCTTGTCGGGGGCTTCTTTGGGAACGACATGGCCCTCCCAAGTTCCGATGTGAACCGTTGAGTTACCTGCCACGGACTCAGACCCCGGCCCGGCCCGGCACCCTCACCTTGACGCGTGCCGTGCTGCTGGCTTCCAGACGATGAAACCCTTGGCCCAGCGGCGACGATGATCATTACGGGGCTCAATACCTTCACTTGCGTTGTGGCTGACAACTCGCCTTCCCTTTGGCCCCACGCAGTTCGTTACCTCCCTGCATGCAAAGTTCCGTTCTGGCCTGGTGGTTAGCCTTTGGCCAGGCTGGATTGTCCAGCTGATCCACATCAGCTTATCTTGGCACTCTCATCG
>JAKPPK010000504.1 GCA_029547385.1 Candidatus Latescibacterota bacterium | reverse complement strand
ACAAGAAGATGGGGCTGGTTGCCGACGTGTACAACCATGAAACCCTCACGCCGCTCAAGGGATACATCGCCATCGGGCACGTTCTGTATTCAACATCGGGTCACGCGACAATCGAGAACGCACAGCCCTTCGTTTCCCGCTCAAAACTGGGAACCCTCGCGGTAGCCCATAACGGAAGCCTGGTAAACGCCGAACCGATGAAGGAATTCCTCGAGGAAACCGGATCCACCTTTACTTCCGCGAGCGACACCGAAGTAATAATCAAACTCATTGCGAAAAATTATAAAAAAGGCCTTGAAAAGGCCCTTACCGACACGATCCAGCTCATCCGCGGTTCCTTTGCCCTCGCGGTCATGACCGAAAAAACCCTCATCGGCGCCCGTGACCCGAACGGCATCCGGCCGCTGTGCCTCGGTAAACTCCCCAACGGCTGGATTCTCGCGAGCGAATCCTGCGCGATCGACGCCATGGGCGGCGACCTGGTCCGGGATATCGAGCCGGGTGAAATCGTCATCATAAACGACGACGGTGTTCTTTCGTTCAACTTCGGCGAAAAAACCGCCCGCAAGAACTGTATTTTCGAATATGTCTACTTTGCCCGCCCGGACTCCATCATGGACAATATCCATGTTCTGGAAGCGCGCATGAGGATGGGTGAGGTTCTGGCCCGTGAATCCGGTGTCGCCGCCGATGTGGTCATCGGCGTTCCCGATTCCGGTCTCGGCGCCGCAATCGGATTCTCCCGCGCGTCGGGCATCCCCTACGCGATGGGTCTGGTCAAGAACAAGTACATTGGCAGAACCTTCATCGCGCCGACCCAGGAAGAACGCGAACAGATGGTCTTCGTCAAACTCAATGCCATCAAATACGACGTGTGCGGCAAGCGGGTTGTCATCATAGACGATTCGATCGTTCGCGGAACCACCGCGCGCCGGCTCATCCAGATTCTCAGAAAGTCAGGAGCGAAGGAAGTTCACTTCCGTATTTCCTCCCCGCCGGTAAAGTATCCCTGCTACTTCGGTATCGATACCCCGGTGCGGGCAGACCTCATCTCAGCGACCCACGACACCGCGGAAATCTGCAAGGCAGTGGGAGCCGACTCGCTCGCGTTCATTTCGATGGACGGGATGGTTGAAGCGCTCGAAACTTGCGTACCGGAACGCGCCGTCGACACTACGGAACAGAACGAATCCAGGAAGAGTGAAGCAAACGATTGCTGCTTCTGCCAGGGATGTTTTCTCGGTGAATACCCCATGTCCATGATTGGGGAAATAGGAAAACGGTAAGGAGAACCCAATGATTGATTACCGGGAAGCCGGAGTAGATGTTGAAGAAGGCTATCGCGCCGTAACCGGATACAAGGAACACGCGAAACGGACCATGGTTCCCGGAGTCCTGAACGGACTCGGGAGTTTCGCCGGCAT
>JAKPPK010000489.1 GCA_029547385.1 Candidatus Latescibacterota bacterium | reverse complement strand
ACGGTGATATTGCACATTTGGAGACACCCTTGGAAGGAGTGCTTGAGCACGATGTTCATGTCCTCCGTCTCGTGAGTGCCATCCACCCGACTCCCGCCGTGGGAGGCGTTCCCTCCGACGAGGCATTGGAATGGATACGCGTAAATGAGGAAGTGCCCCGGGGATGGTACGCGGGACCAATCGGGTGGTTTGACGAAAACGGTGACGGCTGTTTCGTCACTGCAATCCGCTCGGCCCTTTTGGCGCCCGGTTCAGCCCGCCTGTTCGCTGGCGCTGGAATCGTTGCGGATTCCGATCCGGTTACGGAATACGAAGAGACCGAGGCAAAATTGAAACCGATGAGACTTGCCCTGGGCCTCAGCAATGACGTTTGGTGACATTCAGTTCCTGTGGGCACGCGGCATTGTGGAAACCCTTCTTCAGGCAGGCGTACGGTGCTTCGTGGTGAGTCCGGGGTCGCGATCCACTCCGCTTGTTCTCGCCCTTGCCACAACGCGCGACATCGTTGTTCACAAAATACTCGATGAGCGCTCTGCGGGATTCTTCGCGGTCGGGTATGCGAAGGCCACCGGGCAGACGGTCTGTCTTGTATGCACGTCGGGAAGCGCCCCCGCACACTATCTGCCAGCGATCGTGGAAGCTGCGCATTCCTTCACGCCGCTGCTGGTTCTGAGCGCCGACCGGCCACCTGAACTTCACGGCAACGCGGCGCCGCAGTCAGTCAACCAGGCGCATCTCTTTTCCTCGTTCTCGCGCCTTTTTGTCGATCTGGGGATTCCAGAATCGGGCGACGCGGCGCTCCGTGCGGTAACGAGGAAGGTTACCCAGGCGGCGGTTGCCGCGCGTCTGCCGGAACCGGGCCCCGTCCATATCAACGTTCCGTTTCGGGAGCCGCTGGAACCTTCGGCGATAGGAATCACGAGCCCCAGACCGGCAGTTGCGGCAGCTCCGCAGTTTGTCGCGCCCCGCTCCGCCCTTCTCGACACCGAAACGGTGAAATCCCTTGCGCAACTCGTCCGAAGCAAACCGCGGGGACTCATAGTCGCCGGTCCCGCTCCAATCGGGCAAAGCGCGTGCCGGGATGTAATCGGGGACCTGGCTTGGCGCACGGGCTTTCCGCTTCTGGCCGAAACAGCCAGCCAGTTGCGCTTCACCGGAACGCGTATGGATCATCGCGTTGACGCGTTCGACCTCATTCTGCGCTCCCCTCGCGCACGCGCACGCCTTCAACCGGAGCTTGTCATTCAACTCGGCGCTCCACCCGTCTCCAAATCTTTGGCGCGCATGCTGGACGAAGCGCCGGAAATCCGGCGGATTGTGATCGCGCCGTTTGGCTGGAATGACCCGCAGAACACGGCTTCGATCCATGTTCGGGCCGACGTCGAAACGGTGTGCCGGCAGATCTCCGCGGAGTTAACGGTGCCCGCTGGTACGTCGTCATGGGCCGAAGAGTGGTCGCGCGTTGGTGAAGCAGTGTGGCAGTTTCTGGAAAGAGGATTCGCAGAAGCCGAAACGCGCCTTTCAGAGGCGACGGTTGCCCGGTTCACCGCGGCGAGTCTTCGCGAGGATGATATCCTCGTCGTCAGTAACAGCTTGCCCATACGCGATCTCGACTGGTTCTGCCACGGCGAGTCGTCCTGTTTCCGTGTGGTGAGTCAGAGGGGTGCCGCCGGCATAGACGGGTCCATTTCCATGGCTCTGGGTGTCGCGTCTGCGCACACATCACGAACAACGCTTCTCGTCGGAGACAGCGCCTTCCTGCACGACGTCGGCGCGTTGAACATAGCTGCGGCGGCGCGCGCCCCGCTGCGTATTGTTGTGGTGAACAACAACGGGGGCCGCATATTTGAAAAGCTCCCCGTCGCGCGTCACGAGGAGTTTCGCGAATTGCTGGATCCCTGGTTCGT
>JAKPPK010000479.1 GCA_029547385.1 Candidatus Latescibacterota bacterium | reverse complement strand
TTCTTTATTCTTCGGGAGACCAACCGATTCGGTCCCTTGTCATATCAAGCGCGGGGCAGGCCGAAGGAAAGTCGATTACCGTCGCCAATCTTGCCATCGTCTGCGCGCAGATGGGGCAAAGGACAGTCATCCTCGACGCGGACCTCCGCCGGCCGGTGCAACATATTCTTTTCGAGCTTGAGCGCGATGAAGGGCTCACCGAGGCGCTCGTGCACCGGCATGAGCTTGCCGAAGTAGCGAAGCCAACGAACATCGAGAATCTCGATGTAGTCACCTGCGGCGTCATTCCCCCGAACCCGGCGACGCTGCTCGGGTCCGCCACCATGGGGGAACGGCTTCAGGAACTGACGGAGCACTATGATATCGTCCTTATCGACACGCCTCCCGTTATCGTGGTGACCGACGCCGTCCTGGTGGCACGACAGACGGACGGCGTTCTTCTGGTGGTCCGGTGCAACTCCACGCCGCGCGAAGCGGCGCGTCACACCGCAGACACGCTGAGGACGGCCAATATCCCCCTGATAGGTGCCGTGCTGAACGATATAGACGTGACGCGTCGGTACGGCGGCTACCACTACTACAACTACTATTACCACTACTATTACGGCGGCTACTACGGAAGCTCTGACGGCACCGGAGACACAAAAACGGCGAAGACCTGAAACCTGCGCCCGGGTCACGACGGCGCTCGTGTGACGAATCCGAGTTTGCCTTGGGTGTTGTGGCCTTCCGCAACCGTTGTTTCATAATGCGCATTTCCAGGCGTTTCCTGACGACAACAGGCGTTAATTCACCCCGGGGCGCCTTCCTCCTTATATTCTGGATACAATCCCGCCTGATCTGACACTGAGACGACACTCGCGTGTTTTCGGCAGGGTTGATTCCTTGCGCATTTGCCTCAAAAGGGTACCGACAAGAATGTTTCAACCGGTGCGAGCGATCGCGATTTTCGCTGCAGTGAGTCTTCTCGCGGCGGGTGCTTCGGCGCGCCCCAACACCATCGGAATTGGAGAAATCCATGAGGGGATGCGCGGGTAC
>JAKPPK010000476.1 GCA_029547385.1 Candidatus Latescibacterota bacterium | reverse complement strand
AGAACCGGCGGGAGCAACCTGCTCGGGTGCCACGTGCGTCGGGCGGTACCCGCAATAGCCCGCCGGTTCGCCACTCTCGTCAAGAAGAAGATGCGGCGACGGATCCGCAAGAAGGTTGCGGAACTCCGACTCGATGCGCACACGCGTTTCACGGCCGCATTGCGCCACCGGCAGCGCGCCATCAACGCCGCAACGCGTTAGAAGTTCGTCCGCGAGAAACCCGCTTGAAGCGAGGAACCCTCTGGCGAGGAATTCGTGCACCGTGCGCCGGTTGCCTCCTGTGTCCGCGCCATCTCCCGCATCCCACGTCCAAGGTTCATCCAGACGCTGTCGCACTCCAGTCGGCGGGGGCACATAGGGTCTTCCCGGCAACACCGTCCGGACTCGGTTTACCCGCTCGCTCACGGGACGCAGTACGTCCAGTACCGTTCCGTCCAGCGAAACGAGAATCGCGTTGGTTCGCAATCCGCCAAGTTCCCAAATCAGGTCGGTTCGTTCTTCATCTCCGATGCGGCTTCTCCTCACGAGGTGAATTGAGATCACTCGGTCCCCGTCACGGACGTGGACGTGTTCAACCTCAGCGCCGTCAGTTCGTCTGGCGCCCCATTGTCGCCATTCTTCCCGCACAACCGGGTATTCACTTTGAATGTGGCTCGAACCGGGGGTGAGGTCGGCAACGCATATTCTGGCGCCCCCTGCGTCAAGCAGGCATACCGGCCGCGTCCGGTGGCGGTACAGAGTAACTTTGCGGCCGGCGAAGGCCGTTTCCAGCTCCCGGCTCATTCCACAAAGCCACACCAGATCAGACCCGGCTTCAATCATGCGTACGTTGACGCTCACACATGCAGTCGGTACGTTTTGTACCACGTTGTAGCAGGTTCTCCGGGGCAGGGTGCAATTCCTGACCGGCGGTGAAAGCCCGCAAAGCTGTCGAGCAGTATTCGTGCTGACGGCAGTCCGAACCGGTTCGATTCCGGTGCCGACGGTAATAGTCCGGATGGGAGGGGAACACGATTGTGGCGGTATTCGTGCTTCCGCCACCGGTACACCCCCCTGTGATGTCCTTCAGCGCCGTATTGCCCCCCCAATCTGTGCGCAAAACTGGTTTTCACGTCATTTGACCTGTAAAATATACGGTTGCTCGTTGAGCGAGTTCGCCGTACGGAATCCGCACTTATGATGAATTCGTCCCGGTCCACCAGGCCAGCCGGCTCTTCCGGCGTACGTCTGCGGGAGCGTCAGGAAGCCCGTTTCATGGACGAGGCCCTCGCGTTGGCCGCGAAGGGGAGAGGATACACGTCCCCGAATCCGATGGTCGGTGCGGTCGTGGTCAAGAACGGAACCGTCATCGGACGGGGGTATCATCGGCAGGCGGGTCTCGCACACGCGGAAGTTGTTGCCCTGGATGAGGCGGGTGAAGCCGCCCGAGGTGCAACGATGTATGTGAATCTCGAACCGTGCTCTCATCACGGCCGCACCCCACCATGCACCGATCGGATTATCGCCGCGGGGATAGAACGTCTTGTCTGTTCTCACATTGACCCGGACGAGCGCGTGAACGGGCGTGGCATTGAGCTGTTGAGGAAGGCCGGTATCGACGTTCAGGTGGGCCTGCGCGAGCGTGAGGCTCGCAGACTGAACGAACACTTCCTGCACTGGAAAACAACCGGAACACCGTGGTTGACGCTCAAATGGGCGCAGAGCCTTGATGGACGCGTGGCCACGTCTACCGGCAATTCTCAGTGGATTACAGGTGAAGAAGCACGCACGCACGCTCACCGTTTGCGATCCTGGCATGATGCGGTGCTGATCGGCGTGGGAACCGCGCTGGCCGACGATCCCCGGCTCACGGTGCGGATGGTGGAAGGCCATCAGCCCTACCACGTGGTTCTGGACCCGGGTCTGCGCCTTTCGCCAAATGCCCGGCTTGTGGAGCCCGGAAACACCGTGATCCTGTGTGCAGAGTCGGCCGATCCGCAACGCATCGCCGCATGGGAAAGAAACGATGTTCAGGCGGTGCCGGTCAGGTCACATGGCGACGTGCTCGAGATTGAAGCTGTTCTTGAAGCTCTGACGGCATTGCGGTTCCAGAGTGTATTTGTGGAAGGGGGCTCGCGCACGCTGACGAGCTTCCTGAAAGCCGGCGCGGCGAACCGCCTGACGGTATTCATCGCCCCGATCATCCTTGGCGAGGGCATACCGGCGGTAGGTGACCTGGGAATCGAAACGCTCGATCAGGCCATACGCCTGCGTGAAGTCGAGGTCGAGCGGTTCGGGAATGACCTCTGCATAACCGGCCTTTGCGGAGCGGGACCCTGATGTTCACCGGAATCGTCGAAGCAGTCGGAACCGTCACGCGCGTCGTCCCTTCCGGCGGCGTTCAGCACACGGAGGTCGCCTGCCCGGAAGTGATGGACGACGTCGCCCTCGGTGACAGCATCGCGGTGGAAGGTGTATGCCAGACTGTCACGGATCGGACGGCGGATACGTTCACGTTCGATTCCGTTGCGGAAACGCTTCGTCTCACCACCATCGGTTCGTGGCGGACTGGAAGACGGGTGAATGTCGAACGGTCGCTCAAAGTCGGGGCTCGGCTGGGCGGGCATTGGGTTCTGGGGCATGTGGATGGAGTAGTCCGACTCCTTGAGCGGAAGAACCTCGGGGATACCATCGAAATCCGGTGCTCGCTGCCATCCCAGCTTCTCCCTCAGGTCGCACTGAAAGGATCCGTGGCGCTCGACGGGGTGAGCCTGACGGTCACGTCGGTGAACGATTCGTCCTTCGGAGTCGCCGTAATCCCGTTCACTCTTGAACACACGACACTGGGCGGCAGGAAGACAGGCGACGAAATGCACCTCGAAACTGATGTTCTTGCGAAATACGTCTCCCGCCTGCTTGAAAGCGCGACTCCGGGAGGCAAAGCGAGCGACAGGAACATCGGAGCGCTTCTTCGGGAAGCGGGGTTTATGGACACATGATAGCAGTGGATGAAGCGGGCGTTTTTGCCACGATTGGCGAAGCGCTGGACGAATTGCGCGCCGGCCGCATGGTAATTGTAGTGGACGACGAGGATCGCGAAAACGAAGGCGACCTTGTAATGTCGGCGCAGATGGCAACACCGGATGCCATCAATTTCATGGTCACCCACGCCCGGGGGCTGGTGTGCCTCGCCGCGGAGCAATCCCGTCTGCAACAGCTCGGTCTCGAACTCATGGTCCCGTCTCCCAACAACACCGCGGCGCACGGGACTGCATTCACCGTCAGCATTGATGCGGTCCACGGTACAACAACCGGAATATCGGCGGGTGACCGGGCGACAACGATTCGCAAATTCGTGGATCCCGCAGCCAAACCCCAGGATTTCGCCAAACCCGGGCATGTGTTCCCCCTTGCGGCGGCAAAAGGGGGTGTTTTGCGCCGCGCGGGGCATACCGAGGCCGCCGTTGATCTCGCGCGCCTCGCCGGGCACACGCCGGCCGGGGTGATCTGTGAAATCCTGAATGACGACGGCACAATGGCGCGCGTTCCAGAACTTGTCCTGATGGCAAAACGCATGGGCCTGAGAATCGTTACGATCAAAGACCTGATCGAACACCGGCGCCGAAGCGAATGCCTTATCCGCCGCGTTGAAGAAGTGCAGATGCCGACGGAGTACGGCGACTTTTTGCTTATCCTTTACGAAAGCCTGCTCGACCAGGAATTCCATATCGCTCTTGTGAAAGGTGATGTTCGTACGGAGGACCCGGTCCTCGTGCGAGTACATTCTCAATGTCTCACGGGGGACGTATTCGGCAGCGCCCGATGCGATTGCGGAGCCCAGCTTGCGTGGGCGCTTCGCAAAATTGAAGCCGAGGGCAGAGGCGCGGTCGTCTACATGCGACAGGAGGGACGCGGTATCGGTCTGGAAAACAAGCTCCATGCGTACAGCCTGCAGGAAATCGGTCTCGACACCGTGCAGGCGAACCAGTTTCTCGGGTTTCCGCCGGATATCAGGGATTATGGCATCGGTGCACAGATTCTGCGCGATCTGGGCATTCAGCGCGTGCGCCTGATGACCAACAATCCGGCAAAAAGGGCGGGTATTGAAGGATACGGGCTTGATGTGGTTGAGATGATACCGATACTGATCCCGCCGAATCCTCATAATGAGCGGTATCTCCACACCAAGCGCACTAAATTAGGACACCTGCTGGAATATGAGTGACGACAACCCATCCAACGAGGAAATGCCTCCCATATCACTGGGATCTTCTGATGAATCAACGGAGAGTTGTTCCCCTTCTGAGAAGGACGGAACCATGACATACGAAGGCCAACTGAGCGCCGAAGGACATCGCTTCGGGATTGTCGTAAGCCGCTTCAACGCGTTCATAAGCGAACACCTGCTCACAGGATGCCTGGACGAGATAAAGCGGCATGGCGGAGACCTCGACAAGGTGGACGTCGTCTGGGTCCCCGGTTCGTTTGAAATCGGTGTCACGGCGCGGCGTTTGGCGAAAACGAACGCGTATAACGCCATAATCTGTCTCGGAGCCGTCATCCGGGGCTCCACGCCGCATTTCGACTACGTTGCCAACGAGGCGGCAAAAGCGATCGCGCAGGTGGGTCTGGAAACCGGCGTTCCGACGATCTTTGGCGTTCTCACTACCGACTCGGTCGAGCAGGCGATTGAGCGCGCAGGCACGAAAATGGGGAATAAGGGTGCCGATGCGGCCCTCGCAGCAATCGAAATGGCAAGCCTGTTCGCATGTCTGCCGACCTCGGAGTAAAGCGGGAAAGCCGCCACGCGGCACGAAAAATCGCGGTGCAAACCCTGTACTGGCTCCAGAGCCAGCCGTGGGACAACGTCAGCGACATCGTCCAGAACCTCGGTGACGAGGAACACGTCGCGGAGCAATCACGCGAACGGGCGCTCCTGCTGTGCCGTCACGCGGAGGAGAAGCGCCCCGAATTTGAACGCCTGGCGGCTTCCGCCTGCGAAAACTGGGAAATAGAACGCGTCGGACGGGTGGAACAGGTAATCATCCGACTCGCGCTGGCGGAATGGGGTCTGAAAGACGTTCCCCCCAGAGCCGTCCTGAGCGAGGCCGTCAATCTGGCACGGGAATTCTGCGGAGACAGGGCCGCAGGATTTGTGAACGGTGTGCTCGATCGCATCGCCCGGGAGACAGGCGTGCTCGCCCGGCCCGACAAATGACCCATTACCGGACGCGATGATCGGTACACGGCGTGGAACAAAGACGTGCAACCTGCGTATGCAGATTGCACGTTCTTGTTGTCGGGCCGTCCCGGCCGTTCGGGATGGAAGCCGCATGCGCGCAATTTCCCCGGTGGAGTTTCGACGCGAGCCCTGTCTGGATTCGCCACGGAGACGTTGCACTCAATTGCCCTAAGTTGGCTCGAAGTTTGCACCTGACGTATCATTGTTGAATACAGAAGTCCTTATCCGCGATCAGGACACGGAGCGAACCGACCGCAAATGTCTCGCCTTCCTGCCTCGATTTCCCGTCTGGTGTTCGTCATCATCGCTCTGTCGCTTTCCGGGCCTGCGTTGTTTGCGCAGACACCGGTCAGCAGGAGAGAAGCCGACGATTACACCTTCGCGCGCCGCCTGTATGACCAGGGCGATTACGACCTCGCTGAACGGCAGTTGCGCGACTTTCTGACGCGATACCCCGCCAGTCCGCGCCGGGCAGATGTCCGGTTCATGCTCGCGGATTGCGACTTCAATCGCGGACGATATGCCACTGCGTTGGAGCAGTTTGAACGCTTCCGCATCGAGTTCGGGGCCTCTCCCCACGACGACGATGCGCTGTTCAGGATTGGCCAGTGTCTTTTCCGTCTCGCGCGGTACCAGCAGGCTGCCGACGCCTTCAGCCGGTTGTTGCTGGCATACCCGTCATCCAATCTCCGCTACGAAGCAGAGATGTTCCTGGGCGAAGCGCGCTTTGAACTCGGGCAGCTTGAGGCGGCGGCGCGGAGTTACGAACAGGCGGCGCAAGGCACCGGGAAAGTGGTTGCTCACGCGCTGTACAGCCTCGGGTGGGTGCGCCAGAAACAGGGAAACTACGAAGAAGCAATTTCCGCATACCAGCGAATGCTTCAAAACGATCCCTCAAGCGCGCTGGCCTCGCAGGCCAGGTTCAAACTCGGCGAGTGCCTGTACCAACAGAAACGGTATCAGGAGGCAGTCAGCGCCCTCTCGCAGGCGCTTCCAAGGCTCTCAGATCCCCAGCTTCGCGCCAACGCCAACTACCTCCTCGGCGAAAGCTACCGTGCGCTGGGCCAGTATGCCCGTGCGAGAACCTATTACCAGACCATTACGTCAGAATACCGCACCACCTCCCTCGCGCCGCACTCCCAGTATGCCATCGGCCTCACGCACGTCGAGGAACGAAACCTTCAGGAGGCGCAGCGAGCGTTCGCGGAAGTTACTGCGAAGTTCCCCGAATCGGCGATCGTTCCCAACGCGGAGTTTCGCAGAGCGATCGTGTTGAAGGACCTGGGCAATCGCTCCGAGGCAGAACGGATTTTCTCCCTCGTGGCGACGCGTTATCCGTCTTCTGACGTCGCGGACGACGCTCTCTACGAACTCGGTGTGCTTGCGTACAACCGAATGGCATACGAGGAAGCCGAACGGTCGTTCCGCAGGATCACGTACGACTACCCCGGCAGCGACCTTCGTCCGCAGGCGACGTACATGATGGGAGAAATAGCGCTGGCTCGAGGCACCTCCGACAGCGCGGAAGTGTATTACTCCCGGTTCATCGGGTCGTACCCGACCCATTCCCTGCTCCCGAACGCCTTTTTCCAGCGCGGCTCGACCCGCTTCAAACAGGGTCGGTATCAGCTTGCCATTGATGACCTCACTCAGGTGGTGCGCCGGTGGACCTCCCATGCGCTGGTTCCCGATGCGTATTTCCTCGTCGCCGAATCCCGGTACGCGCTCGGGGATTACGCCGGCGCCGCGGCAAATTACCAGCTCGTGATCGACCGCTTTGCCCAAAGCCCCCTTGTCGCGCAGGCATACTACGGTCTTGGCTGGTGCGCGTTCAAAACCCGCGACTGGGCGAAAGCCGCGCGCGCGTTCGAGAGGGCGAAAACACTCGCCACAGACCCTCGAATCAAATCCGACGCCGCGGTGCGGATCGGCGACTCCTACTACAATCAGGCGAACTTCACCCGCGCTCTTGCGGCATATCGTGAGGCGAGCGAGATCAATAATTCGGACCCCAGAGCCGTCTATTACGCCGCCCAGAGCCTTTTCCAGACCGGACGTCTCCGCGAGGCCATTTCTCTGTACGAGCAGGTGACCCGGAGATTCCCGGAATCCGATCTTGCCGACGATGCCTGGTACATGATCGGATGGTCACGGCTGCGGATGGATGACTATGAGGGTGCCATCAGCGCCTATCGCCACCTCGTGCTGCACTACCCGTCGAGCGAGAAGGCCCCGGAGGCGCAACTGGGCCTCGGCGACGCCTACTACAACAGCGGGCGATTCAGCGACGCGATCACCGCGTACGACGATGTGTTGCGGCGGTGGCCGAACTCTGAACAGGTGCAGGGCGCCGTCACGGGGCTGTGGGATTCCTACCTGCGCCAGGGGAAGATCGACGAGGCAATCGAGCGCACGGAGCGGTTCATCCAGGCCAATCCCAGGAAACCCGCGTCTGCCAGCCTTCTCATGAAGCGCGCCGACTGGTTCTACTCCGCGGGCAGGTATGAAGATGCGGTACAGACCTATCGGAGAATCGCCGATGAGTTCGAAGGCGTTTCATTGCCAACCTCGCCGGTCTTCTGGGAAGCCAGTGCGCTGGCCCAGTTGGGAAGACGTGATCAGGCGATCGCTCGATTCCGGGTGGTCTCGCTGGAGCCTGACAATCCTCTCGCTCCGGATGCTCTGGAACGGATCGGCGACCTGCAGCGCGAGGCTGGTGCGCTACAGGCGGCAGTGTCGAGCTATCAGGAGTACGAGCGCCGCTTCCCCAACAGCTCTAAGCGGCTGGCCGTGCTGGCCAAACTCGGCGATGCCCAGAGAGATCTCGGCAATGAGGCCGCCGCGGAGCAGGCATACCGCACTGCAGCGCAGGCCGGACCTGCCTCCGCCGCCGGGGCGCAGGCTTCCCTCTCGCTGGCAGAGCTGTTGCTGAAGCGCGGAGGGTACGATCAGGCACGCCGACTCGCCGATTCCGTCCTCGTGTCCCGGTCAGACGAGAGTGCGGCGCGGGCGCAGTTCATTCTCGGCGAGATCGCATTTGCCCAGCGCAAATTTGAGGACGCGCGCCTCGCGTACATGCGCGTCAAACTCATTTACTCCAGCTTTCCCGACTGGGTGGCCCGGGCACAGATCCGCATCGCCGACTGCTACCGCGAGATGGGGAACCGGGCGGCGGCACGCGATTCGTACCGCGAGGTGCTGAACACTCATCCTTCGGATAGTCTCGGCATCCGCGCACGGCGCCAGCTCGATCTGCTCGGAGGACGCTGAACATGGCGCGGGGGTATGCGCGGAGTGCGGGAGCGTTCGCGTCAATTTTGGTTGTCCTCGCGGGCCTGCCGAATCTGGCAACCGGACAGGCGCCGGAGACGCCCGTGCTGGATATCCCTGATTCCCTGGTTATTCAGGGACGTGTCCAGCACGAGCTCCTCCTCGCGGGAACGAAAAGCAACACGCTGTATGACCGCGCTTTCCCGGTGGAACGGGAGGATGTTCCGGAACAACTCGCGTCGGTAAACACGCTGCCCGCGATTTCATCCAAGGAGACCTTCCCTCTCTTCATACGCCACGGCTCCGTGCACGCGACGGCGCTCAGAGCAGCGGCACAGCATTTCGGGAACGGTTCCCTGTGGGTGGGCCGCTGGCAGGATTGGAAAGGTTTCCTTCTTTCCAGTGATCTGGAGCTTGGCGGCGGACGCGGCCACACTGACAACGCCTCCTGGTGGCGCACCGCTTTGGGCACGAACACCCGTTATATGCCCTCCTGGCGCACCGCCTGCGATGCCTCCCTCGACATTGAGTCCGGCCGAACCGCAATCTGGGACGGCGTGTTGTCCTCTCACCGGAATTACTCTCGGGGCGGGCTGGGGCTCGCACTCAACCGCGGCCTCTCCCCCGATCAGGAGGTAAGCCTCTTCGTAGAGGGCGATGCGCGCCGCGTCAGCGGTCCTGAAGCGACAGCGAATGAAAAAACGTTGGCCTCCGTGATTTCGTGGCAGAACACCACCGGCCGCTTCTGGATAAAAGGGAACGTTCAGGCGGACTTCACAAGCACCGCGCGCCCGGCAGGCACGGACGGCACCGGTTCATTCTACGCGGTAAGTGCGGAGGCGTGGACTCGCCCCGAAGAGAACTTCGGCGGTGCGGTCGGCGTCACCATCTACACCGTCAACTACCTGTCCGGCGATTCCCTGCGGACGATCCGCCCGTCGATTGCTGCGTGGGGCCGGGTACGAAATCTCGTAAAATTCACCGGGCGTCTTTCTTCCGGCGTGCAACGGTTTGGAATCTGGGAAGCCTATCAGGCCAATCAGATGCTGAACCTCGCCACGCCCCTGCGGTCGCCCTTCACAAGCGTGGATATCGATCTCAATGTAGAAACATCCGTCCACCGGGATAACGTTCTTACGTTCGGGTTCAGGCAGTTGATTGTCGACGATTACGCGGTCTGGGTCCGGAAGGACAGCACCGTCACGTGGCGGCGGCGGTTCCCGACGGAGCCCCACACCGTGAACCAGTTCGGTGTGGACTATGGCTACGCGGGCACCGATCAGGCGTCGCTCACGTCGTTCTATGCGCGGTATCAATACGCCTGGCGCGAAGGATCCGTGGATGCGCTCGGACTGATTCGGGCGCACTCTCTCGTGCAGCAGCCTGTTCCGTATGTTCCGGACTGGGAGTTTCACCTCGGGGCGCGTTTCCCGTTCCGACGTTTCACCGTCGCGCCCTCGCTGCACACCATTGGAACCCGACATTACATTGAACCGAAAACGTTGGACCAGATTGCGGAAATGGACCCCTACGTCCTTGTTGATCTCGAAGTATCTACTGCGCTGAACCGCCACTGGCAGCTGGCCCTGCTCGGATCGAACCTTCTCAACAGCAGATACCAGCGCTGGAATGGGTTCAATGAACCGGGTATTTACGGCCAGATTGGCATTCGACGTACATGGTAGAATGTGCGGAGTGGATTTTGTAACGAGTTCCTTAACGGAGCCGGTTTGTAACCAAGGAGTACGGAGATGACGTTGTTGTCGCTGGCGATTCAGGGCGGATGGTTGATGATCCCGATTGCGCTCTGTTCAATTATCGGTGTCTGGGTGTACGTGGAACGCTACCTGACGTACCGGCGGGTTCGACTGGACGGCATCTCGCTCCTGGAGCAAATTCGACCGGCGGTCACTTCGCGGCAGACAGCGGAGGCGGAACGCCGTCTCGCGATGAATCCCGCGCCTGTCGGTCAGGTGATTGCGGCCGGACTGCGGAGCCTGGCAGGTGGGCGGGATGCCGTCCGGGAGGCGATGGAGAACGCCGGCAACAGGCAGATCCATCTCCTGGAGAAACGCCTTTCCATACTTGCCACGGTCGCCGGAGTTGCACCCATGCTGGGCTTTCTCGGCACGGTAACCGGTATGATAATCGCGTTTCAACAGATTGAAAATCTCGGGGGAAACGTGAACGCGACGGTTCTGGCGGGAGGTATCTGGCAGGCAATGATTACCACCGCATTCGGCCTTATCGTCGGCATTCCCGCGCTTATCGGATACAACCACCTGAGTGGAATCGTACAGGAGTTTGCCGCTGACATCGAGCATGCGGGTGCCGAGTTTCTTACCCTGGTGAACTGACGGGAGCGCTGCGATTATGAAACTTCGCAAACCACAGGGCGCGATCACCACGTTCGCCGCGCAGTCTCTGACGGATATCGTGTTTCTCCTGCTCATTTTCTTCCTGCTTACCTCCACGTTCGTTCTCCAGACCGGCGTGAAGGTGCAATTGCCTCAGACGACCGCGGACGAACCCGTGTCGGAGAAGATGGTCGTGATTTCTCTCACGAAGGACGGCTCCGTGTACCTGAACGAGAACCTCGTCAGCCGCCCGGAATTGGTGGGAAGGCTTCGGCAGTTGCTGGTGAGCAAAGAACAAATCGTGATCCTTCGTGCGGACAAAAGCCTCTCACTGGATCTTGTGGTGGGAGTTATGGATATCGCGAAATCGTCGGGAGCGTCGCGCTTCCTGATCGCAACGCAGACCGAGGAGTAGGTCGGATGCGCGCATCGTGGACAGAAACGCCGCAGGCGAGAAACCGTACCGCGGCGATAGTGTCCTTCGGCTTGCACGGGTTGTTGGCTGCTGCGGCCGCATTTTTCGCGATTACCGCGGCAACTCCGCCGCCCGAGTTCGTCGAGTTGAACGTGGGGCGGTTGTCTCAGGCGGAGCTCAACAGACTGATTCAGGAGGGCGAGCGCGCGTCCGCTGCTGCCTCGCCGGAGGAACGGGCACAGACGCCGCAGCAACGTCTCCCTGATATCGAAATGCCCACGATCAGCCCGACGGAGGCGGAGCGTCGCCTTATGCCGACGCAGGTCGCGCTGAAAGAGAACAAGGTGTTCGTGGCGCCGCCGCGCCCGACTGCGATCGCCGCCCCTCCAATCCCGGTGCAGAGCATCGATCGGAAAGTTCGCTACGAGGGCGGACAGATCAGTCTGGGGCCCAGGCCGGGTGAGGGAATTGTGTCCGAACACGTGGGAAGCGACATTCACCCTGTGTTCCAGATTGAGGGAGACCTGATAGGAAGGCGGTTCTACGAGGCCGCGATCACGGAAACCCCCAATGTGCCGGCGCAGACCCGTATCCAGTTCGACCTGGTCGTTTCGCCGTCCGGGGCAGTAATCAGCGCGCTCGTCGTTCGACGCGAAAACTCCGATCTGGAAGCATTCGCTGCCAATTACCTGCGCCGCTGCCGGTTCGATCCGTTGCCCGCGGGGATGCCGCAGGAAAACCAGACCGGCCGAATCACCATCACGTTCTCTGCAGGTTGAATCTGCCTGCAGGAGGAATACATGGCGCATGCCGTGTGGGCAAATCCAAAATCGCTCTTCCGACCGCGCACGCCGCTCGCGAAGGCCCTGGGTGACCTTCCCCTGTTCTCCCGCCTTTCCCGCGCGGAAATCGAAAAGGTGGAGGCCATCGCACACATCCGTACCTACAGCGCGGGCGAGTGCATTTTCGAACAGGGCGACCCGAGCGTGGCCATGTTCGTCATAATGGCGGGTGAAGTGCGTATCGTCATCCGGACTGAGGAATCCGAGGAAGACCGGGAGGTTGCGCGGCTCGGCACGGGAGAAATGTTCGGGGAAACCGCGCTGCTCGACGGTGCGCCGCGGACTGCGGCCGCCATCGCGGCCACACCGGCGGAAATTGCTGCAATTGCACGGCCGGACTGGATCGACCTCGTCGAACGGCAGCCGGCTCTTGGTGTTCGCATGTTGCTTCCGCTTGCGCGGGTTATGGCGGCAAGGGTTCGCGCGCTGAACCTGCAGGTGCCGACCTCGCAACAACAGAACTGGGAGCAGTACGTATGAACACCGGCAGCTCAGCGGCGAAATTCGGGTGGATCCGGCTGACGGCTCTCGGTGTGGGGTGCGTGATCGGGTTGTACGTGATCCGCGATGTGTTGCCGCCGATCGTTCTGGCAGCCATCATGGCGTACATCCTCAACCCGATCGTGGATATGGGCGAGCGCAGGTCTGTGCCCCGGTGGGTCACAATCATCCTGATCTATCTCCTGATCACCGCTGCGGCAGTGGTTGGCGTCCTGTTCCTGTTGCCGTTGCTTGGCCAGCAGTTTGAGGAGATTCGCTCTCAGATCGGTCCTTTCTGGTCGCAAATGCAGGTATATGGCTACCGTTTCCTCGACCGGATCGAGAGGTGGTGGCCCCCGCTGGCGCGCGTGATTCTGGCCGAAGTCACCAGCGATGCACTGACGACGATGCCACACCAGTGGCTGGCAAGCGCACTGGAAAACGCCCCCGCGTTCATTTCCGGAGCATTCTCAAACGTTGTCGGCATTATCACTTATTTCATTACGGTGCCTTTCATTGCCTTTTTTCTTGTGCGGGATGGCCGCGCATTCAAACGGGCGTTCATCGAGCTCGTTCCCAACCGGTACTTCGAAACCGTCGTCAGCGTGCTTGACAGAATTGACCACTCAGTCGGGCTTTACATCCGTGGGATTCTTCTCGAGGCACTTCTCCTCGGTACACTGGCGACCATCGGATTGCTCGTCATAGGCCTCAAGGGAGCGATTCTGATCGGCATGCTGACGGGGTTCCTTAACCTCATTCCCTACGTGGGCGCGATCGTGGGTTTTGTCACGGGGGTATTTGTCGCGCTTGCAACTGGTGGGAACGTTCCGGGCGTGGTGATTGTGTTCGCGTTCAGCCAGTTCGTGGATAACTGGTTCATTCAGCCTTTTGTGTTGTCACGGTCGGTAAACCTGCACCCTCTCCTCATCTTCCTCGCGGTCGTGTTTGGTGGCGTGTACGGCGGCCTCCTCGGGATGTTTCTCGCCGTCCCCCTGACCGGTGCGTTCGTGGTTACTGCTCGCACGATCCGGGAAGGCCTTCGTCCTCCGGTCTACCCGTACGATGTGATCGCTGAGCTGTAGCCG
>JAKPPK010000317.1 GCA_029547385.1 Candidatus Latescibacterota bacterium | reverse complement strand
GAGACTGTTCGCGGCGGCGATGGCTTCTTCTTCGGTGAAGACCGTTTTCCCCGCGGGCCGGGGAATGGCGGTTTTCTGGAGCACTTCGTCGAAGAGCTCGCGGTCTTCCGCGCGGTCAACATCGGCGGCAGAGGTGCCGAGCAGGGGCACGCCCATGGCCGTAAGCGCCTTCGCGAGCTTGATGGCTGTCTGGCCGCCGAACTGCACGACCGCGGCGTCGGGTTTCTCGTTTTCCACGATGTTTTCAACGTCTTCCACGGTGAGCGGTTCAAAGTAGAGCCGGTCGGCGATGTCGAAGTCGGTACTCACGGTTTCCGGATTATTGTTTATGATGATGGCCCGGTACCCGAGCTTTTCGAGCGCCCAGACCGTGTGTACGGAGCAGTAATCGAACTCAATACCCTGTCCGATCCGGATGGGGCCGGAACCAAGGACGAGCACCTTCTTTTGTGCGGCTACTTCGGGACTGTCTACCGCCTCGTTTTCGGCGTTGTAGTTTGAGTAAAAGTACGGGGTAAGCGCTTCGAATTCTCCGGCGCAGGTGTCTACCATGTTATACCCGGGAACAATGCCGAGCCGGGTGCGAAGGGCGCGGATATCCCGCTCCTTCGTGTTCAAAAGCCGCGCGATTTCCCCGTCCGGGAAACCGGCGCTTTTCGCCTCGAGGAGGGTTTCATAATCCCGTGCACCGACCGAGAGGCGTTTTTCGATATCAAGGAGATGCGCCAGGCGCATGAGGAACCAGCGGTCAATCCGGGTCCGCGCGTGGATATCGTCAATAGAAAAGTTCCGCCGCATAAGTTCGGTGATTTCCCAGACGCGTTCATCGTCTATCCCTGCCGTAACGCGGCGGAGTAGTTCCTCCGTGTCGAGCTTTGCGATACGTGGGAAGTACAGCGAGGACACGTTCTGTTCAAGGGAGCGGATCGCTTTCATGAGCGCGTTTTCGAATGAATAGCCGATCGCCATGACCTCGCCGGTTGCCTGCATCCGGGTACCGAGTTTCCGCTTCGCGTTCACGAACTTGTCGAAGGGCCAGCGGGGAATTTTGAGGACGCAGTAGTCCAGGGCGGGTTCGAAGGCGGCGTAGGTTTTTCCGGTAACCGCGTTCTTTATTTCGTCCAGCCGGTACCCGAGGGCGATCCGGGTGGCAACCTTGGCGATGGGATAGCCGGTTGCCTTGGAGACGAGGGCCGACGAGCGGCTAACCCGGGGGTTAACCTCGATAACGGCGTATTCGGCCGAGTCGGGATGGAGGGCATACTGCACGTTGCAGCCGCCTTCCACGCCGAGCGCATTGATTATGTTGATGGCGCTCGTCCGGAGCATCTGGTGGTCCTTGTCCGAAAGCGTCTGGCTTGGCGCGACGACGATGGAGTCGCCGGTATGCACACCCACGGGGTCAAAGTTTTCCATGTTGCACACGATGATGCAGTTGCCGTCCCCGTCGCGGATTACCTCGTATTCGATCTCCTTCCACCCGGAGATGCACTTTTCAATGAGTACCTGCCCCACGCGGGAGAGCGACAGACCGTTCAGGGTG
>JAKPPK010000428.1 GCA_029547385.1 Candidatus Latescibacterota bacterium | reverse complement strand
GTTGGTGGTGAGCAACGTGATTGGCGGGAGCCCCGCTGCACAGGCGGGCTTTTTGCCCGGCGACGTGGTTACCCGGGTTGATACCGTCGACGTGAATTTCGTCAGCGATCTCGCGGACTGGGTGAGACGGTCACGTCCCGGATATCAGGCAACCGTTCGAATCCTACGGCAGGGGGTGGAACAGGATATTCGGGTTACGGTTGGTTCTAGGTGAGTGTCTTACGGCCTGACAGCCGGTGCAACGAAAAGGGCCTCCCGACGAGGAATTCAATCGCCGGGAGGCCCCTTCAATTCGTGATTCTGGTTACTTGTGAGAACGCGCCGCACGGATCGCGAAAAGAATCTGATCGCGCGATGCGCTCGATATCTGGCGGCCGGTCAGCCCGACCGGTAACGAGCGAGCCATGTGCCGCAATGCGCGCACGGGAAGCGCGTCCAAATCGTCTTCCTTGGTATTCGGCTGCGCCGATTCAGCAACTGGAGAAGGCCCCTTGTCCGCTGGCGACGGGAAGCCGATTGACTTCCAGACCTGGTCGTCGGGCCGCGCAATCACATGGGCTGAGATAGGGCTTCCCACTGCTTGAGCTCTCTCCAGACCGGCGGCCACGGCAACCTGCACAGACGCGACATCGCCGACAAGCGCAACAAGAACGAGTCCACCTGTCGCGCGGGCTATCGAACGAACTTCAACGCCCGCGGTCTTTGTCGCGGCATCCGTAGCTGCGATGAGGCCGGTATAGCCCCGGGTCTCGAGGAGCCCGAGTGCCAGGTTGGCTGAGTCAGTCTGCATGGGAGCGGATCCCGTCTATGCTTTCGGGAGTATCTTCTCGACTTCCGCATGGGGACGCGGAATCACGTGCACGCTCACCAGCTCGCCTACTCGTTGCGCTGCGGCGGAACCAGCTTCCGTCGCGGCTTTCACTGCACCGACGTCGCCGCGAACGAGTACCGTAACGTACCCCCCGCCAATTGTCTCTTTCCCGATGAGCGTCACATTGGCTGCTTTGACCATCGCATCCGCCGCCTCGATTGCGCCCACCAAGCCCTTAGTTTCCACCATACCGAGTGCATCCAACATCCCGCATACCTTCCTTTCGCAGGCAATCTATTCAGGACAGAACGTGTTCAAATGCTCAAGTTCCTGTGCTAATGGTAGCGGCACTGAACAAATAGGTCAAGGGAGCACACGTGCGCGCACGAAATTTCTCCGCGCATGCCCCTGTCACATTCAGCTGCTTACAACCATCCAGCGACGGTCCACTGGGCGCTCAGGCGCGAGTACCGCGCACGCAACTGGGTGCCTACATCGCCCAAGGGATCACATCCGTACATCTCGCGAAAAACCTCATGGATCCGCTGCTCCACCCGCGTTATTTTGGAGAGCGGGAGGGAAACCCATTCACTGCCACGCCAGGTGCTTTCCTTCGTCGCGATAACAAGTTCCTGATCACGGCGGGCATTCTCCGCGCCGTACCGAAGCGGCTTCCCGTCGACAACTGCGCAGTACATACTCTCGAGGATCGCCGCTTTCGCGATATCGTCCGTTCCGGAGATGCCGTAGCGAATGTAGGGATTGACCCATTCAACGACCGGGTCCGTATTCACCCGGACCGCCTGAAGCACACGTTGCCCCTGAATCTCGCGATATACCGATTCGATGGGGAAACGCTCTTCTTCGCCCGAACCGTGGTGATGTCCTTCGCGATACAACACCAGTGAATCACCGGTCAAGTAGCCATGCGTGCCGATGATATCCCAGTTGCGTTCCCAGACAGGCTTTTTGGGCGGCATTTCGAACAAAAGCTTGAGCCCGCTGGAAAACTCCACACAGGCGCCGTCCCACTGGACGTGCGTCATCATGCCGCCTGCGTACGCAGGAAGCGGCATCACCTCCACCGTTCCACCGAACCCGAGCACGCGAACTGCTTCCTCAGCCAGGATCATTCGAACGCCATTGAAGCCGTGGTAGCTTCCACAGGGATACTTCAGGCGTGCGTGAACCGGTCTTCCGATAATTCCCCTCCGCACGATTTCCTGTTTCAGCTGCTCTTCCGGCCAGAGCCACACGTTCTCCGCGATCTCGATCCTGACGTTATTCTCGCGGCAGGCCTTGATGGTAGCATCCGCTCGAGGGAGCGTGATATCAATCGGAATTTCGCTGATGACGTTGCAACCCATCTGCGCAGCCGTTACGCAAATCGCCATGGCAGAATCTGTCGGCGCAAGGCGGAGCACCACATCGGGTCTTGTCTCCTTAATTGCCTTTTCCATATCTGTGTACACGCCGGGAATACCGTATTCAGCTGCCGCTTCCCGGGCGTTCGATTCGTTTGGATCCACAACCGCGCACAGCTCGTACAGATCGTGTAGAGCCTTCACGACGGCGAGATAGTTTCTGCTGCGGGAGTGTTTGTCGGGGCCCGCGCCGACACATGCCAGACGAAGCTTTGTCACCGTCTTTCCTTCCAAGAAATTGGGTTTCCGGGGAAGCCCCGAGTACCGTGCACCGGGGCAAGGTCCATTCAGTTCCCGCTTCTCCCGACCTGGTATTAGCGTTTCAGCTACCCAAAACGCCTACGTCTGCCCCGTTACCAGGGGCGCCGCCATACCATCACGGTGGCGTCACTCGCGCCCGTTACGATGTGGTTGCCGTCACGCGTAATCAACAGCGGGCGGATCCAATCGGTATGTCCTCTCAACACTCGCTCCGTCTCGCCGGTGTCAACTCGCCAGACGCGCACAGTCCGGTCCGAACCCGTCGAAACGAGAAACCGCCCGTCCGGACTGAACGCAACCGCGGATACGGCATCGGAATGCCCACGCAGGACGCGCACACATTCTCCGCTCTTGACGTCCCAAAGGCGCACC
>JAKPPK010000423.1 GCA_029547385.1 Candidatus Latescibacterota bacterium | reverse complement strand
CCGTTCCGCGAATCGCGTTTTGCCCACAGATCCGGCTCCTTCAGGCAAAGCGTCTGCGAGCGCTCTGGTTAACGCAGGTGCCGTCGCTTCAGCGATTCGCGATCCCGGAACCTCACTCTGGAGGCTTTCCAGGACCGTGTGTGCGAGAGGATGCGGCGAGGCAAACACGACGGGTACGTGAGACGGCAGCAGGCGGTACAACTCCGCGCGGCACAGAGGAGAAAGCGTGGGCAGGTGGATCACTGTCAGCGACAACCCGTTTCGGGTAGCCTCATCGGCAACCTCCAGCGCCACATGAAGAGCCGGCCCGGAGGTCACTATCGCGCCGTCCTGCCCTTCGCGGTACAGGTTTGGCATCCCGATTTCGAGAACGTCTGAGAGTGCGGTGCACGCGGGAACTGGTGAGTCGGTCACTGCAATCACCGCAGGCCGAAGCCCCGATGAGATGACTGCTTTTTCCGCTTCTATCGCATCTGCCGGAACAAAAACCCTGAAATCCTCCGGAATCCCCTCACAGGCAGCAGTTGTGATGATCAAAGGTGCCACGGCGCCACTCGGGAATCCGTCCAGACATTTGCGCAGAGTGTCGCCTGCCTGAAGGAAAGCATACGGCCGAAGGCGCTTCGCCGCGCGTTCGGCTGCAACTCGAGTAGATTCGACGTTCCCTGCCACCGTACGTCACTTCTGAAAATCGGAGCACCGCCCATGCGTCCGGGCAATGCTTCTCGTAGTTTCTGCGAAACGGCGTCTGATTGCGCGCCATCCGGCTATCTGAATTAACGCCTGCGCGAAGCCCCGGGTCAACTCGTCTGCACCTTGAGCGGCGGACTCTGCGCGCCGTTCCTGCCGCCCGTTCTGCCGTCCAACAGCACCGCCCGGATCGTAGCCGCCAGAACCGGGCCGATGCCTTCCACCGCCGCAATTTCCTCTTCTGGCGCGGCCAGAAGACTCGCCAGCGATCTGAATTTTCTCAACAGCGCACGCTTTCTGGCAATTCCGATCCCCGGCACCTCGTCCAGCGCGCTTACGGACATTGCCCTGCCGCGCTTTTTTCGGTGGTACCCGATTGCGAAGCGGTGCGCCTCATCCCGAACCTGCTGCAGAAGTTTCAATCCGCTGGACGTCCGGGGGATGGTCTGAGGTTCACTGCAACCCGGCAGAAAAACCTCTTCCAGCCGCTTCGCGAGACCAATTACCGGCTGGTCACCGAAACCCAGTGAATCCAGCACCGCCTTGGCACTTGAGAGCTGACCTTTTCCCCCATCCACGATCACGAGGTCCGGTCTTGCTTCCTCCGTGTCTTTCGCCAGACGGGAGAATGCCCGTTCAACTACTTCCCGGATCGCGGCGAAGTCGTCGGATTCCCCGACACTTCCGCTGACGCCCCG
>JAKPPK010000411.1 GCA_029547385.1 Candidatus Latescibacterota bacterium | reverse complement strand
TCGAACGAGCGGACGCCGATGGCCGCGAGCATTTCGGCGAGGTCGGAATCGGTGCAGGGAATGAACGGGTGCGGATCTGCCATGCACAAACCGCCTTTTCAGCCGCTTGCGACGAGCGTGCGGTAGTCGGCGGCGGAAAGCAGGGTGCGGACTTGCGCCGGATCGCTCACCCTGATTTTCACCATCCAGCCCTTGCCGTACGGGTCCTGGTTGACCCACTCGGGGTGCGTCGCCAGCTCGGCGTTGACCTCCACTATCTCTCCGTCCACCGGGCTGAACAGGTCGCTGACCGCCTTGATTGCCTCGACGGTGCCGAACCGTTCGCCCTGCCTGACAACGGTACCCGGCGCGACGAATTCAACAAACACGATGTCCGTCAGTTCCCGTTGCGCGTAATCGGTGATCCCGGCAGTGCCGGTTTCTCCTTCCAACCGCAACCATTCATGATCGCGGGTGTACGCCAGATCATCCGGGAAATCCACGGTCAGTCCTCCTCAGATTTCTGTTCGCGTGAAGAAGTCTTCCACATACCCCATATCGTAGTGCCCGTTCTGGAACACCGAGTCACTCATGACGCGACTGTGGAACGGGATTGTCGTCGGCACGCCTTCAACGAAGAACTCTCCAAGTGCCCGCTTCATGCGTACGATCGCCTCCGCCCGCGTCGGCGCATGGACGATGAGCTTGGCCAGCATGGAATCGTAGTAGGGCGGCACGGCGTAATGCGCGTACGCGTGGGTGTCAATACGGACGCCGATTCCGCCCGGGACATGCCATTCGGTGATTCGGCCGGGCGTCGGGCGGAAGTCGTGCGCGACGTCTTCCGCGTTGATGCGGCACTCGATCGCGTGCCCCTGGAGGATGATATCTTCCTGCCGGAAACTGAGCGGGAGCCCCGCTGCGATGCGAATCTGCTCCTTGACGATATCGGTTCCCGTCACCATCTCGGTAACCGGGTGCTCCACCTGAACGCGGGTGTTCATCTCCATGAAATAGAACTGCTGGTCGGGCGCGAGAAGGAACTCGATGGTGCCGGCGTTTCTGTACCCGACGCTCGCGGCGCCCGCCACGGCGGCGCTGGCCATTCGGTCGCGCAGATCGCGGGTAACCGCCGGCGAGGGGGATTCCTCAATCAGCTTCTGGCGCCGCCGTTGCACCGTGCAATCGCGCTCACCGAGGTGCACGACGTTGCCCTCTGAATCACCGAGTATCTGAATCTCGACGTGGCGGGCGTGGTCCACGAACTTCTCGAGGTAGAGGTCACCGAGTTTGAACGCAGTCTCGGCCTCATTCCGGGCAAGGTCGTACGCCCGGACAAGACCTTCCGGAGACGTGACGATCCGGATGCCCTTTCCGCCGCCACCCGCGACGGCTTTCAGCATCACCGGGTACCCGTGGTCCTTTGCAAGGGCGAGCGCCTGTTCCGCGGATTTCAGCGGGCCGTCGGAACCCGGCACCACCGGCACCCCGGCGTCCGCCATGGTCTTCTTGGCCACGGCTTTGTCGCCCATCATGCGGATCATGTCCCCGGTCGGCCCGATGAAGACGAATCCGCATTCCGCGCAGATGTCCGCAAATCGGGCATTTTCTGCCAGAAAACCGTATCCGGGGTGAATGGCTTCGGCGCCGGTCACCTCCGCCGCGGCAATAATCCGGGCGGGATCGAGGTAACTCTGCCGGGCATCGGGGGGGCCGATGCAGACTGCTTCATCGGCAAACCGAACATGGAGGGAACTGGCGTCCGCCTCGGAGTAGACGGCGACCGTCGCGATATTGAGTTCTCTGCACGCGCGGACGATCCGCAGCGCCACTTCGCCGCGATTGGCAACCAGAATTTTGCTGAACATAGGCGCTAGTCCGGCTTCACGCGGAGGAGAACCTGACCGAATTCCACCGGTTCCGCGTTCTCGACGGCGATTTCGACCACGGTTCCGGCAACGTCCGCCGGTATCTCATTCATCAGCTTCATTGCCTCGATGATGCCGATGATCTGCCCTTTGGCAACGTGCGCGCCGGTTTCGATGTACGGCGCGGCTTCAGGGGCCGGGGCGCGGTAGAACGTGCCGACCATGGGCGCCTTGATTTCGAGGAGGTTCGCGTCCGGCGCTTTCGCGGCGGCCGGAGCGGCTTGTGTTTCCTTCGCAGGGGCGGCCGGGGGAGAGTCCGGAATCTGTACAACCGGGGCAGGAGCGACAATGTGGGGGAATGCCTGCGACACAGGGTGCGCCTCCCGTTCCCGCACGATGCGAATTCGTTCTTCGCCGTGCGCGTACTCCAGCTCCGCGACCGCACTGTCCTGCACCATCTCAATCAGGCGTTTGATTTCGTCGAGTGTCACGCAAGGTTCCTCCCAGTATCGGGATCACACCAGTCGTCGTTTTCTACAGGATATCAGCTCATCGCGAGCGTTTGCGTGACAAGTGTCACGCGAGGTTCCTCCCAGCATCGGGATCACACCGAAAGTGTGCTTCTGGGAGACGCGCTTCATCAGGCGCGGGAGAGATACTGGCGTGTTCTCGTGTCGATTCTGATTTTTTCGCCAACCCCGAGGAATAACGGCACCTGCACCACCGCCCCGGTTTCCAGCTTCGCCGGTTTGGTGCCGCCAGTTGCGGTATCGCCGCGCACGCCCGGGTCGGTATCCGCGATGGTAAGCGTCACATGGTTCGGCAGCTCCACCAGAAGCGGCATGTCGTCTCCGATGATCACCGTGACGACTTCGTTCTCCTTCAGGAGGTCCGCGATGTCATCCACGATTTCGTGCGGAAGGTGGATTTGCTCATACGTCTCCGTATCCATGAAGACGTAATGATCGCCCTCCTTGTAGATGTACTGCATGTCGCGGTTTTCCACGCGGATCTCTTCCACCGCCTCCCCGGACTTGAAGGTACGGTCGATCACCGCGCCTGTCTGGACGTTTTTCAGGCGCGTCCGCACGAATGCGCCACCCTTGCCGGGTTTGACGTGCTGAAATTCGACAATGAAGTAGATGTTGCCGTCCATGCGGAACGCGAACCCGTTCCGAAAATCCTGGGTCGTTGCCAACGAGTGTTCCTCCTGATGACGCTGCGCTTTCACGCAGGCGCGGTTGTACGTGAATCAAACAATACGCAATTCTTTGGGCGTCGAGCAGAGCACGCGGCAGCCCTTGTCGGTAACCACGGCCAGATCCTCGATGCGAACACCGCCCCAGCCGGTCAGGTAGATGCCCGGCTCAATCGTGATCACCATCCCCTCGGCCAGTGTCTCCTGGCTGCGCCACGAAATGGACGGCCCATCGTGCACCCGCAGGCCCACACCGTGGCCGAGGGAATGCCCGAAGGCTTCGCCGAACCCCTGCTCCTGAATATAGGACCGGGCCACGCTGTCCAGCTCCACGCACGAAAGCCCGGGCCTGACGGCCGCAACTGCCCGCATCTGAGCTTCCAGGACGATGCCGTATACCTTCTGCAGTTTCTTTGAGGCCTTCCCCACGGCAACCGTCCGGGTCATGTCGCTCGCGTACCCATCCCGCTGCGCACCGATATCAAACGTGACCATGTCCCCATTCCGTATGCGCCGGTCGGAAGGCTGCGCGTGGGGAAGCGCGGCGTTTGGCCCGCTTGCGACAATTGGCGGGAACGCCATGCGGTCGGCGCCCAGTTTTCTCACGCGGTATTCCAGCTCCGTGGCGAGGTCGCGTTCCGTCACGCCGGGCTTCACCAGCGGCAGCACCTCCGCGAATGCGGCGTCGGCAATGGCGGCGGAGCGGGCAATGGCGGCGATTTCGGCCTCGTCTTTGACGAAAAGCTCTCGCTCGATAATCTGCTCTGTTGCGACCCACTGCACACTCAGCGGCGTGTCGCCATCCTTGAACGGGCTTGTGAGCGCGCGGTGGTCTTTTACCGTCAGGTGGGCGCTTTCGAAGCCGACACGGGAGTCGCCCCATCCCGCCGCAAGCTCGCGCACGCAGGCAACCAGGCCGTTCTGCGTGATAACGGCGCGCCAGTCCGGCGCCTGTGCCGCTGCCTGATCGCGGTAACGGAAGTCCGTCAGGAGCACCTTTTCGCGCACCCCTACCACAAGCCACGCGCTCGACCCGGAGAAACCGGACAGCCAGCGGACATGCTCCGGGCACGTCACGAGGAATCTGTCCACGCGTTCCGCGCGCATCGCGCGACGAAGGGCCACAATTCGGGGTTGAGGCAACGTTACCTCGCCAGAGGGAAAGTTACGGCACGCACCCGGGAACCTGAACCGGCCGGCGGATGGCAATGAATAGACCGGAACTGCCACAGGAATGGCAGTCAAAAAGAATACCATTTCCAGCGGTTTGGGTCAATTCTCAGGCTTGTTGTCCTGCGTCACGTTGACCGTTTGGAACACCGCGGGCTATATTCCAAGTTCCAGATACAGTCGCGAAAAGAGAGGGACGAATGGGTATCCGCACGGCCATTCAAGGGTTGCGTTCCGCAATGCGGGTTATTGCGCACGCGGGTCGGGCGGTCTGGCTGTTTTTTTCCGAACGGAGACCCGCTCCGAAACCCGACCACCCCCTTGTGGTGAAGGTGGTGTACCCCGGTGGCGCCGCCACGAGGGATTTCTCGTTTCCCCTGCGGACGGTCTGGAAGGCGAAAAT
>JAKPPK010000405.1 GCA_029547385.1 Candidatus Latescibacterota bacterium | reverse complement strand
ACGAACGATATCTCATGAGCGATAGCTTTCGCGATCAGATGATACCGAGATACATTCTGGAGCGGTAAAAAGAGAAAACGACCTGGAGTGAACCGGCATCCTCAGCTTGAACGGGTAAAATGAGAGTTCTTAGCTATTCTCCATAGCATTGTCGGCGAGGATCTTCTGCACGGTGACACGACTGACCCGAATCTGTCAGGCGCCAGGAGATTCGAGATCCGATTCCACCCCCTGGCGGGATGATCCAGGCCCATTGTTGGGATCCGATCCACGACCACAGGTGCCGTGGTCTGAGGATGGGTATGGTGCACAGTCGACAGGTCCTTTCAATCGGGAAAACCGTGCGTCTGAAACCGACGTTTCCACGCGTAGAAACTGTTCCGGTCCATCCCCGTTCGACGACACGCTTCCGTGACATTCCCCGGCGCTTCGGCCAGCTGCAGGACCGACAGGCGGTGACGAGCGACTGTCTCATCCGGGTCTTTCGTCGTGACACGAGCCATACGGACCACCCTTCATGAGTTGGGACGGCGTGAGGGATCAGGGGTAACGTACATATGGTGGCTGCCGTACAGAGGGCCATGCCAGATGGACATTCTGCCTGATGAGATGGCTTTTCCGGAGATTTTACGATAAAATGGGATAGTGTATGCCTGGAGATTGCCCATACTTTTATGTCAGATCTTTATGACACTGGTGCATGTTTAACGTCCTGGTTGTCGATGGTGATCACCAGTTCCTGTCTCTATTCCGCCAGAATGCAGACACCTGGCCAGGAGTAAAGGTCGACACTGCTTCAACAATCAGGGAGGCAGAAGATGTTCTCAAGGACGCCCGCTGCGATATGGTTGTTTCCGAATACGCGCTGGCTGAAAATAACGGCATCGACCTGCTGCGGTATGTCCGTTCACGCCTTGGCGATACCCCGTTCATCCTGCTCACCGGTTCCAGCGATGGTGAAATTGCTGCCGAGGCATCGCGTTTCGGGATCAGTGCCTATTTTATAAAAAAGGCGGATTTGATGCCATTCTTCTCGGAAATCTATGGGAAAGTCCGGCAGGAGATGGGAAAAAAGGAATTCGTCGAGAACCTCAGGGAACGGGAGTCCCGGTGCCGGACCATCCTCGAATCCCAACCGGGTCTCATCTGCCGGTTCGGGCCGGATCTCATCCTGACCTTCGTGAACCGTGCATTCACCCAACTCGTGGGTGGAACACCGGAAAGTCCCGGAAAAATGTGCATCACGGATTATATACATCCGGAAGACCGCGATACGTTCAATGATGCAATCAGGGCTCTTTCTCCCGACAACCAATCAGTGATGCTTGATCTCCGGATCCATGCACCCAACCAGGGCACCAATAAGACACACCTGGTTGCATGGACATTCACCGCTGCATTTGGCGACGGACAGATCCCGGTTCTCATCCAGGGGACGGGAATGGACGTCTCCATGGAAAGGGAACATGCCGAGGAGCAGGCTCGACAGCTGGAAAACCTTGCCTTTCTCTCGCGGACAGCGATGGAATTCGTGGATATGGATGATTCGGACGATATTTTCCGTTTTATTGCCGAGAATCTGTACTCACTTCTCCCGCACTCTGCCGTTGCCGTCTCGGTCCATGATCCTGTTGCAAGGACCTTCACGGTGCGGAGCGTAGTCGGGGATGAAGATATCCTTTCAGCATTGAAGGAAAATTTCAAAATGGACATAGAGGGAATGGTGCTGTCGACTGACACGCATTCATTCGTGCAAGTAGGTCTTTTCCAAAAGGGTCTTACTGAAGCTCCCTCGCTTTACCACGTGTTCATGCATATTTTTCCCGAGGAAGCATGCAAACGGATCGAGGAAGTCTGTTCTTTTGGGAAAATTTACACCCTGGGTTTTTCCAGCCAGGGAGAGCTGTTTGGTCATGTCACATTCGTCCTCCGGAAAGGGGATACGATCCCGAATCCCGGGCTGATTGAAGCATTTGCGAACCAGGCATCCGTTGCCCTCCTCCGGTGGAAGGCCCGGAAGGTTGCCGAGGATGAGATCGCAAAGGTCCATGCGGGCCTTGAACAGGCCGTTGCCGAAAGGACTGCCGCACTCCGGGCAGCAAACGAAAACCTCGAATCGTTCTCCTACTCGGTATCCCATGATCTGCGTGCCCCGCTCAGGTACATCGATGGATTTTCAGGCATCCTAGAGACTGAACACGCAAAGGACTTGTCACCGGAGGGCAGACGGCTGGTTGAAAAGATCCGGCAGAACACCGTTCAGATGGCGGCTCTCATCGAAGCACTCCTTGAATTTTCACGGGCAGGGCGGAAAGCAATCCAGCGGGAACGCATTGATATGCGGGCACTTGCCCGTGACGTCCTTGGCGAACTGGCTGCATCCCGGCATGGACAGCAGGTTGAGACCGTTATCGGTGATCTTCCCGCCTGCATGGCAGATCCCCTGTTGATACGCCAGGTGATGCAGAACCTTCTCTCGAATGCCCTCAAGTTCTCCCGGTGCAGGGACATCTCCCGGATCGAGGTCGGGTCATACGACGATGAGGGTCAACCGGTGTATTTCGTCCGTGATAACGGTATCGGGGTTGACATGAAGTATGCAGACCGGCTCTTCAAGGTGTTCGAACGCCTGCACGACGGAGGGGAATACGAGGGGACGGGGATCGGGCTTGCGATCGTCGAGAGTATCATCAAGCGGCATGGGGGGAGGGTCTGGATAGAGTCAGGGATTGACAAGGGTTTTTCATGCCATTTTACGATCGGCGGATGAAAGCAGCCGGGAAACCATTGATCCCACATTCCGCAGGTCCCTTTTCACGCATAGTATATCGTGATCAGCCAGTTACTGCCACCCGAGCATATTCCCCAAGCGTTTCGATTAGTTGATCAAAGAGAGGAACGTCCCGGTAATTATACCTGAACTCCAGTTCCTTGAGATAAAATGGAACCCTCGCCGGATAGACTTGATGATATTTCATAAGCCGCTCCTTGGCATTGGATCAGAAGCCTTCGATACCGTTGATGTAGACCTTCCCGTTAGCGAATCGTTTGCCGTGGTCGATCCGTTGGTGCCGAAAGCCATAGGAGACCAGGCCGTTGTACCTTTGAAAGCGATCGGTATGCACCAGGCTCCCTCGCTTAACCTACTGGATGGTGAGGTCGAGCAGAGTCTCTCCTTTTAGATTCTGGATGACCTCGACCCGGACCCTGCCGTCTCGTTCAAGGATGCCGAAGACGGGTACCTTACCTGCAGCACCTTGCTCCCGTTTTCCTATTCTCCGGCCTCTGAAATATGATTCACCGGGTTCAATCTCTCCTTTCAGGGAAACAGCATACTTGGCGACGCTCAGGATCGCCGTTCGAAAGAGGTGGTGAAGACGATAGACGGTGTTATACGCCAGGCCAAGCTGACGGGCAGCTTCCCGGGTCGACAGGTCCAGTTTGAATAACTTGATCGCCAGCAAGAGGGTCGAAAAGGGAACCTGAGATCATTCGAAGATGCTGCCTTTCCGAACGCCCCACTCCCACCGACAGCCATAGCACTTCAACCGCTGACGTCGGATGCGACTAAGACGAATGCCCCCACAGTACGGACAATGTGAGTACGAGATCAGGAGACCGTGATCCCGAAGATAGGTCTCTGCGGTCTCTTCGTCGTGAGTGTATCGACCAAGGTCGAGCAGGGTTACCATCTTCCCACCTTCTCTCTCGCTATTTGAAGGTGGCACGAATCAAGAAATCACCATAATTTATATACTCGAATATTTACAATACAAAAAAATATGGGAATGGACCAATCTGAATCAAATACCCGATATTACGCGCATACAACGTCTGATCCATCGAAAATTGATTGGCAACCCCTCCAGGAACATCTTCAGAATGTTGCAGCTCTCGCAGCTGAATATGCTTCTGCTTTCGGAGCCGGTGAGTGGGGGGCTGTGGCAGGCCTCCTCCATGACCTCGGAAAATATTCAAGCGATTTTCAGCGGAGACTCGAAGGATGTCGGGATCCTGTTGATCATTCGACCGCGGGCGCTCTCGAAGCACGGAAGCGGCTCGGCGGACAGAGCCGTCCGCTGGAATACGTGGTGGCAGGCCATCACGGAGGTCTTCATGACTTCTATGGATTCCAACCTCCCGGGCTCGATGAGAAACTGCACAACGGCGGAAAACTACCCGATTATTCCGCCTACCACGCGGAGATCGAGATTCCATCACGGTTGCCGGTCTCGTCGGCATTGAGAACGATCCTATCGGATTCTCCCTTCTCAAGGGCGTTCTTCATCCGCATGCTCTATTCGTGCCTCGTTGACGCCGATTCGCTCGATACGGAGCGGTTCGCCGACCCCGGCCGAGCTGCGATCCGGGGAACCTACGACCCGGTCGATCGTCTTGCGGACACCTTCTTCCGCGATATGGATGCGCTCACCGGATCGGCAGCGCCAACCCCCATCAATTCTCTGCGCCAGCGGATCTTCGAAGAATGCCTCAAGATGGCGGAGCGTCCCCCCGGCCTCTTCACCCTGACCGTGCCCACCGGCGGGGGCAAGACCCGTGCCTCACTGGCGTTCGCTCTGCGCCACATGCAACGGTATAACCTCCGGCAAATCGTCTATGTCCTGCCCTATACGAGCATCATCGAACAGAACGCAAAGGTCTTCCGGGGTATCCTCGGCGCCGGTAACGTCCTCGAGCACCACAGCAACTTCGATCCCCGGACCGAGGGAGAGGTCGATGATTCGGCCAGGGACCTGAACATGATCGTCGCCGAGAACTGGGATATTCCCGTCACCGTGACGACGAACGTGCAGTTCTTCGAGTCACTGTTTTCCAATAAAAGGTCCCGGTGCAGAAAGATCCACCGTCTCGCTCGGAGTGTGATCATCCTCGATGAGGCGCAGATGCTGCCAACCCCGTTTCTCCGGCCCTGCGTGGAAGCCATCGTGGAACTCGTCCGGCATTACGGTGCCACCGTGGTATTCTGCACGGCAACACAACCGAGGATCGCGGGGTTGATCAGGGGTCCGGTTGCGGCGACGGAGATCATGAGTTCGCCGTCGATGCTCTACGAACAGTTCCGCCGCGTCCGGACGACCAACCTCGGCTCCCTGTCCGACGGCCCGCTCGCCCACCGGCTCTCCCGGCACCCCCAGGTACTCTGCATCGTCAACCGGAAGGCACACGCGAGCCTCCTTGTTGATGCGCTGGCCGCACGCTGTCACGCAAGACAGAGGAGGAGATCGAGGAAGTTCCGCCGTCGTGGATGGCGGACAAAATCGCGGCGCACGGTGGTCTTCCACCTGACGGCGAACATGTGCCCGGTCCACCGGCGGCGGGTTCTTTCTCTCATTCGGCGCCGGCTTGACCGGGGCAGTCCCTGCAGGGTGGTCTCAACCCAGCTGATCGAGGCAGGGGTAGACATCGACTTCCCGGTTGTCTATCGTTCGATGACCGGCATTGACTCCATTGCCCAGGCGGCTGGACGCTGCAACCGGGAGGGAAGGCTCCCGGAACCCGGACGGGTGTATGTCTTCACCTCAACCGAGGTGCACGGGAAGGCATCCGGGTGGTTGAGCCGGACGGCGGAGATCGGCTCGATGGTGATGAGCCGCCACGATGATCCGCTCTCTCTCGAGGCGGTCGCAGATTACTTTGAGACGCTCTACGCGATCGAGCAGGCTGACCCGCGAGGCCTTGACAAGGAGGGGATCATGAAGAAGCTTCACGGCTCCCGGCAGGATTCGCTTGCCTTTCCCTTTAAGGAGGTGGGGGATAGCTTCCGCCTGATCGAGGGTACCCGGGACGTGATCATACCGTACGACGATGAGGCGCGGAGTGCTATCGCGCAGCTCGAATCGGGGTTCATTTCGCAGGGCATCCTCCGACGTCTGCAGGGATACGCCGTTTCGGTCTACCCCCACACGCTCAAGCGGCTCGAAGAAGCAGGGGCTGTCCATTATATTAACAACAGGTTTATCGTCCTGAACAATCTGAGTGTGTATTCGGAAGAGAAAGGATTAGAGGTGAAAAATGAGCAGTTTGATGGACTGCTCCTGGTCGATGACTGGGAGTGAGTAAGGCATGGGTTTTGGTGTCGTACTCAGGGTCCGTGGCAATTATGCCTGTTTTACCCGACCCGAGATGAAGGCCGAACGGGTGAGTTACGATGTGATCACTCCTTCGGCAGCACGGGGCATTCTCGAGGCGATCTTCTGGAAGCCGGCGATTGCCTGGCGGATCGACCGTCTCCATGTGCTGAATCCTATCCGGTTCGATTCGGTTCGCCGAAACGAGGTCTCGAACAAGGTTTCCACGAGGAATGTCCTGCAGGCCATGAGCGGAAAAAAAGTCGCCCTCGGGATCGATGCGAGCGATACGAAAGAACGGGTTCAGAGGGCGTCATATCTCCTGCGCGACGTGGATTACGTGATCGAGGCGCACTTCGACCTGACCGATCGGGCCGGCCCCGGGGACACGAAGGAGAAGCATTACAATATGGCCCTTCGCCGAATCCGCAAGGGCCAGTGTTATCACCAGCCGTATCTCGGCTGCCGAGAGTTCCCGCTCCGGTTCGAGCTGGTTGAAGGTGATATCCCGACATCCTATTACACGGGCACGACCGTCGACCTCGGGTTCATGCTCCACGACATTGACTTCGCGGACGGGAAGAAGGCGGTCTTCTACCGTGCGGTGATGCGCGACGGCGTGATCGACTGCGCCGATTGCCTGCAGGCGGGGGCGGCGGCGTGATCCTGCAGTCGCTCTGCAACGTTTACGATGTCCTGAAAAACGAGGACGAACAGGCCCCGGCGCCGTTCGGGTTCAGCCGGGTTGGAGTCTCGTTCGCCCTCGTGCTCTCTCCCGATGGGAGGCTGACGAACATCATCGACCTCCGATCCGGCGAGAGCCGGCGACCACAGGAACAGCTGGTCCCGTTTCAGAGGTCACGCACGAGCGGGTTGTTTCCATTCTTCCTCTGCGACAAGGCGGAGTACGTCTTTGGAATCGAACAGGTCAAGGCCAGGGATCGGGACCGCCGCTCATCGAAGAAAGTCGGGGACGACACGATCCTCTTTGAAGATGAGAAGGGGCTCATCGTCGTCTCCCGCCGCTCCCGGGAGTCGTTTGCCGCGTTCCGCAGCCTGCAGCACGCACTCCTGGACAGCTGCGATGAAGCGGGGGTGCGGGCGTTCCTGGCGTTCCTCGACTCGTGGGACCCCGAACGGGCACTGGATCACCCGAAGGTCCGCGAATACCGGGACGATCTGCTGTCCGGCGGGCGCTGCGTCTTCCGGATCGGGGATGCCTATCTTCACGATATTCCCGGGGTCCAGCAGATCTGGACTGCGTCGCTGACACGGGATTCCGCGGAGACGTGCACTGCCCAGTGCCTGATCAGCGGCGCGGTCGCTCCGATCTCCCGGACCCACCAGATGATTAAGGGCGTTACGGGGGCCAAGCCATCGGGGGCCTCGCTGGTCAGCTTCAACGAGCCGTCCTTCTGTTCGTACGACAAGGAGCAGAGTTACAACGCGCCCGTCAGCGAGGAGTGCGAGTTCAAGTACACGACGGCACTCAACCAGCTGATCGCGTCGCCGGATCATCGCATCCGGATCGGCGATGCGACCACGGTCTTCTGGGCGCAGACCGGCGACCGGGCGACCGAGACGATCATCGCCAACCTGCTCGATCCCCCCTATGAAGATGCTGGCGAGGCCGAGCCGGATGATCCGGGGAAGACACCGGAGCCCGCCAGGCAGGTCATCGACGACCGGGCCCTGGCACGCATCCGTGATGTCCTTCGCCTGGTCCGGCAGGGTTCGGGGATCCGGCAGGGCGATCTCGGCGTCAACCCCGAGACCAGGTGCTTTATTCTCGGCCTTGCGCCCAATAACGCACGCCTCGCCGTGCGGTTCTGGCACCAGGACCCCTTCGGGAACCTGGTGACCAACCTCGCCCGGCACCATCTCGACCTCGAGGTCGTCCGGAGTGATCTCGAACCCGAGATCCTCCCCGTCCGTCGGATCCTGTTCGAGACCGTACCGAGGAATGCAGAACGAAAGGAGCCGCCGCCTGGGATGTCCGGCCAGCTGATGCGGGCGGTGCTCTTCAACACCACCTACCCGGTTCAGCTGTACACCGCGATTCTGAACCGGATCCGGGCGGACCAGTACCTCAACCGCGTCCGTGCCGGCGTTATCAAGGCATACCTGCTCCGTCTGGCGAGGGCACGGCCAGGCGTTGCAGGCATTCAGGAGGAGATGATCACCGTGAGTCTGAATGAAACCAGTCAGAACGTCCCGTACCGGCTCGGCCGGCTGTTTGCCGTGCTCGAAAAGGCGCAGGGCGATGCCAACCGCGACCGAGAGGTCGGAAGTACGATCCGGAACAGGTACTTTTCGAGCGCATCGGCGACGCCCGCCGTGGTCTTCCCGCCGCTGATCAAGCTCGCCCAGCACCACATCGCGAAGTCCGAATGGGGATGGAAGACCATCCAGCAGATGGAGGAGATCCTGTCGGGTGTCGATACATTCCCCACATGGCTCGGTCTCGAGGAGCAGGGGATGTTCATGCTCGGGTACTATCACCAGCGTCGCGCGCTGTTCACGAAGAGGGATGAGAAGAAGGAAGAGGTGAATGCGGATGAGTGAGCCAATCAAGAACCGTTACGAGTTTGTATTGCTGTTCGACGTCGAGAACGGGAACCCGAACGGGGACCCGGACATGGGCAACATGCCCCGGATCGATCCGCAGACGGGTCACGGGATCGTGACCGACGTCTGCCTGAAGCGGAAGGTCCGGGACTATGTCGAGCTGGTCAAGGAGGACCAGGAGGGGTACGAGATCTACGTGAAGTCGGGCGCGGTGCTCAACGCACAGCACCGGCGTGCCTACGACGCGCTCAAGGTGGATCAGGTCGACAAGAAGCTCACGGATCCTGCGGTCACGAAGTGGATGACCGATCATTTCTACGATATCCGGGCATTCGGGGCCGTGATGACGACCGGCGTGAACTGCGGGCAGGTCCGGGGACCCGTACAGCTCTCTTTTGCCCGAAGCATCGACCCGATCTTCCAGAACGAGGTGACCCTGACCCGGTGTGCGGTGACCAAGGAGGGCGAGAACAAGGACCGGGAGATGGGCAAGAAACAGGTGGTCCCCTATGCCCTCTACCGTGCCGACGGCTATGTGTCGGCGAACCTGGCCCGCAAGGTGACCGGCTTCTCAGAGGACGATCTCGAACTGTTCTGGGAGTCGCTGGTCAACATGTTCGAGCACGACCACTCGGCCGCCCGGGGCAAGATGTCAGCCCGGAAACTCCTGGTCTTCAAGCACGCTACCGAGCTCGGTTGCTGCCAGGCACATGTTCTTTTCGACAAAGTAAGGGTGAAATCTCTCGCCGGCGACCGGCCTGCTCGCTCGTTCGATGACTACGAGGTGACGATCGACCGGGAGATGCCACAGGGGGTAGAGCTGATCGAAAGGGTATGAACGGGGAGGCAGGGTACGCGGACGACGAGCTCCTGCCACTGTCCGGTATCCAGCACTTCCATTTTTGTCCAAGGCAGTGGGCGTTGATCCACGTCGAGCGGCAGTGGGCCGATGATCGGCGGACGGCGGAAGGGCACCTGATCCACGAGCGTGCGGATGACCCGTTCATCACAGAATCCCGGGGAGAGGTTGTTGTGACGCGGGCGGTGCCGCTGATCTCCCGTTCGCTCGGATTGCAGGGAGTCGCCGATGTCGTCGAGTACACCCGGTCCGCCGACGGTGTCCTGCTGCATGGTCGGGAAGGACGCTGGGCGGTCAGGCCGGTAGAGTATAAACGAGGAAAGCCCAAACCGGACGAACGGGATGAGGTGCAGGTCTGCGCCCAGGCGATCTGTCTCGAGGAGCAGCTCGGCTGCGTCATCGAGACGGCGGATCTGTATTACTTCGAACCGCGTCGACGGTATTCAGTTGCACTGACTGAAGGACTCCGGGCGACTGTGGTCTCTCTCGCCCAGCAGATGCACGCGCTTCATAGGGCGGGGATCACGCCGCCGGCGACCGGTGACGCCCGGCGGTGCACGCACTGCTCCCTGAGGGATCTCTGTATGCCCGGGCTGACGCGGAAGAAGGCGTCGGTTCGGGGGTATATCAGGCATCACGTCAAGAGCACGATCGAGGAGACAGGATAGGCCGCCGCTGTGCCGGGCATCATGAGGGGGAGTTCGTGAGGAGACTGCTCAATACGCTGTATGTTGTGACGCCGGATTCATACCTCAGACGTGAGGGCGAGAACGTGGTCGTGTCCGTCCGCGATACGGAGAAGGCCCGGATCCCGATCCACACCCTCGAGGGGATCGTCTGTTTCGGTTATCACGGGGCGAGCCCGGAGGTTATGCGGCTCTGCACCGAGAACGGTGTCGGTCTCTCCTTCGTGACGCCCACCGGGCGGTTCCTCGCACGGGTGCAGGGCCGGGTCATGGGGAACGTGCTGTTGAGGCGGGAGCAGTTTCGGATGACCGATGATGAAGAACGGGCACTTCCGATCGCCCGCTCGTTCATCACGGGTAAGATTGTAAACTGCATAACGGTGCTCCGCCGGGGGATTCGGGACCACGATGACACAGTCGACAGCGAGGGGCTCCGGTCCACTGAACAATGGCTTGTCGGGGCGCTTGAGGCCTTGGACGCGTGCACCGATCTCGGAGCGTTACGCGGGCTCGAAGGTAGCTGCGCGCAGCGCTACTTTCGAGCGTTCGATGACCTGATCCTGCACCAGAAGGATGTGTTCTTTCTCCGTGATCGAAACAGGCGGCCCCCGCTGGACCCGATGAACGCCATGCTCTCGTTTCTCTACACGCTGCTCGCCCACGATGTCGGGTCCGCGCTCGAGACGGTCGGACTCGATCCCTATGTCGGATTCTTCCATGCGGACCGCCCGGGCCGGCCGAGCCTGGCACTCGACCTGATGGAGGAGCTGCGGCCGTATCTTGCGGATCGGCTCACGCTGAGCCTGGTGAACCTGCGGCAGGTGAACGTGCGGGACTTCGAATTCAGGGAGAACGGAAGTGTGATGTTGAACGAGAAAGGAAGGAAAAAGGTACTGACAGCGTGGCAGAACCGGAAGCGGGAGGAGATTGTGCACCCATTCCTGCGGGAGAAGATACCGGTCGGTCTACTACCCTTCGCCCAGGCACTGCTCCTGGCACGGTACATCAGGGGCGATCTCGATGGATATCCCCCGTACTTTATGAATTAACGGTATCGACATGATGGTGCTGGTCACGTACGATGTGAACACCGAGACCGTGGAAGGGAAGCGGCGGCTCCGGACCGTTGCGAGGATCTGCACCAACTACGGCCAGCGGGTCCAGAACTCGGTATTTGAATGTCTCGTGGAGCCGGCGCAGTTCGTTCATTTACGGGACAGGCTGCTGGAGGTGATCGACCCGGAGTACGATAGCATCCGGTTTTATTTCCTTGGGAAAAACTGGAAACGGCGCGTCGAACATGTCGGAGCGAAGGAGGGTTATGACCCGGAAGGTATATTAATCACCTGATCGCGCGAACCGTGAGCGATCATGAATTCATCAGGAGGTTCGCAGTCAACGACAAATAGGTCATAATAAAACTGTACGACCTCCTCCACAAGAACACATGGTATTGCCGTTGAAATACCGAATAATTTATAATACCTTCAATTTGCAAGAAATAAAGGTTGCAGTCGCGCCCTTCACGGGCGCGTGGATTGAAACGGCTCGACAGCGAATTGCCGGGCCGGTATTGTCGTCGCGCCCTTCACGGGCGCGTGGATTGAAACCGCTGGCAGCGGTTGTGGTACTCGGGGCGCTGGAGTCGCGCCCTTCACGGGCGCGTGGATTGAAACAAGCACCGAGGCCGCATCAAACCCCAGATTGTAGGGTCGCGCCCTTCACGGGCGCGTGGATTGAAACGCCCCGGCAGTGAACACAGACTGGATATACGTCGTGTCGCGCCCTTCACGGGCGCGTGGATTGAAACATAAATCCATCGTAGGTGATGTACTGTGTTGGGTCCCCAAGTCGCGCCCTTCACGGGCGCGTGGATTGAAACGGGCTGCTACACCGTATATGCACCGTTAGCGGAGGTCGCGCCCTTCACGGGCGCGTGGATTGAAACGGTGCGCGAGTGGTTGGAGTTGAGGTCAACGTGATGTCGCGCCCTTCACGGGCGCGTGGATTGAAACTCCGCACACGTCACAGGTGGTGCTGACGGAAATAGTCGCGCCCTTCACGGGCGCGTGGATTGAAACGTACGACCCGTCCGGGGCATACCCCCAGTGCTCGCGTCGCGCCCTTCACGGGCGCGTGGATTGAAACAACCTGTCTCTACCACCTCTGCCTCCAGGAGGCGTCGCGCCCTTCACGGGCGCGTGGATTGAAACGGGTATCGTGAACGTTTCAATCGTCATAGATAGACGTCGCGCCCTTCACGGGCGCGTGGATTGAAACAAAATTAGGCCAGCTTATCGAGCATGAGCTATATCATGTCGCGCCCTTCACGGGCGCGTGGATTGAAACGGGCCTACACCGACAAGGGCGACGCCGTGTACGAGTCGCGCCCTTCACGGGCGCGTGGATTGAAACCTCAACCAGCGCTACCGCCGAGTCGTACTCGGGGAGTCGCGCCCTTCACGGGCGCGTGGATTGAAACATGAACCATCCGGAGAAGATATCGGCGAGACGCGTCGCGCCCTTCACGGGCGCGTGGATTGAAACATGAACCATCCGGAGAAGATATCGGCGAGACGCGTCGCGCCCTTCACGGGCGCGTGGATTGAAACACCCGGACGCAATACGCCGGCCCCTGCTGCCAGACAGTCGCGCCCTTCACGGGCGCGTGGATTGAAACACAATTGCTCTGACAAGTAGGTTAGCGGAACATTGATGTCGCGCCCTTCACGGGCGCGTGGATTGAAACTGCGGGCGTGTCCCTAGAATCCCCATCTATATCAGGTCGCGCCCTTCACGGGCGCGTGGATTGAAACGCTGGCTCTGCGACATCGGATCGGCCCTCGAAAAGTCGCGCCCTTCACGGGCGCGTGGATTGAAACGATAATCTCGTGAGGTTGAGTCGACGCCGGGATCGTGTCGCACCCTTCACGGCCGCGTTAATTGCAAATATTTTGAATTTCTGTCCCGGGTAGAACCGGGAATCACGGCGAGACCGTTCTCTCCCGGCCCCCTATCCCCCGCCCTGCGGCGGTGCCGGCCCGTGCAGCCGGATCAGCCGTTCCACGTAGAACCGGGCCCAGGCGTACCCGCAGAGGCCCCCGAGGATATCGCCGATCACGATCCCCCACCAGACCCCGACCTCCCCGAGGCCGAACGCGATCCCCAACAGGTATGCCGAGATCGCGATGAACACCAGGTTCCGGAGGAGGTTCACGACGAGGGAGTAGACCCCCTTTCCGGTCCCCTGGAAGACCGAGCCGGAGACGATGCCCGGCGGGACGAAGGGGTAGAAGAAG
>JAKPPK010000403.1 GCA_029547385.1 Candidatus Latescibacterota bacterium | reverse complement strand
ACGGTGCTGAACGTTCCCGACACCCCGCCGAATGCCGCTTACTTCGGCCGCCCTTCCGGCGGCGATCGGGGGGAAGGAGCGTTTCCCCAAGTGCGCAAGCTGAGCTTGGTTGAAATCGGCACGCATGTGGAACTGGCTTTCCAGGTCGCGGGGTGTTACACGAGTGAGGAGGCAATGTTTCCGTCGTTGCTGGGACATCTCCAGCCAGGCATGTTGCTGATGTTTGACCGCAATTTTTTCAGCTACAAGCTCTGGAACTCGGTGATTTCTCGGGGCGTAGACATCCTTGCCAGGCTGCAAAAGGGGATCATCCTCAATCCGATCCGACACCTCGGTGACGGCTCTTACCTTGCCAAGATTTATCCCTCCCAATGGGCTCGCAAGAAAGACCGCAACGGGATCATCGTCCGCGTGATCAAATACACGCTCAACGATCCCCAGCGTGTCGGTCATGGCGAAGAGCATACGTTGCTTACGAGCATCCTCGACGAAGAAGCCGCTCCGGCGTTAGAACTCATCGAAGCATACCATGAGCGGTGGGAACACGAGCTGACCTATGACGAACAGAAAACGCACCTCGATCCTCCGCGAGTCACCAAACCGACGCATCTGCGGAGTGAGACTCCCGGAGGCGTGGTCCAGGAGTTGTACGCGAACTCACTGGGTCATTTTGTGATCCGCTCTTTCATGTTCGAGGCGGCAAAACGCGAGCAACTCGATCCGGATCGGCTCTCCTTCACCGGCTGCTTCCAAATCCTGAAGTGCCGTTTGCCGGAATGCAATACGACGACCCCGCAGTCCTTCCAGAAATGGTACGAGACCCTCCTTTGGGAAATGAGCCAAGAACAAATCGAGCCTCGCCGTAACCGTGTTAACCCCAGGGTCGTCAGGCAAACGCTGCGAAAATGGCCCAGGAAGCGTGCCGAGCACCGCTCCCGCCCACCCTTGAAGAAAACCTTTATAGAGACAGTGGTTATGCGTATTTGAGCGGTCTTGGGGCAAGCCCACGCGGCTATCTCAATAACAGCCGCTTTTTTCACGAATCACGCAAGCTCATTTAGCCGGCGCCGGCTTGGGCTTGATGAAGACCACGTCCGCCTGCTGGACCCATCCCGACCTCAAGTCGATCCGGAACCAGCCTTCGCCGTTTTTCTCGTGGAAACGGGTGGGCGATCGCCTGCCGAACTCCTTCAGATCGTATTGCGCCCACGACTTTCCCATGTCCGTGGAAACGATGAAGCCCGTCGCCAGCGGCGAGGCGGGCGCGCAATGCGAGGCCAGGATCACGCCATCCTCGATGATCATGTTTCCGGATTCGACCTCCGGATTGAACAGCAGCGTGTGCTTCTCGGGTTTGGTCAGGTCCGCGGGATCGCAGCAGAAGATGCCGCGATCATACGGCTTCGGGCCGTTCGCGTCGCTGATCCAGTAGACTTTCCCGTCGACGAAGTTGATGCCTCCGCACTTGTACCGCGAGTTGGAAACGTCTGAAACGAGGACCTTCCACTCCCATTTGTCCTTCTGCGCGTCGTAGACGCCTTTCAGCCAGTGGCACTCATGCCCCAAGCCGCGCGTCCCGTCGCCCGTGCAGGAGTAAAACGCATTCTCGGCCGGGTTGTACGCCACCGTGTGGACGTGCCGG
>JAKPPK010000388.1 GCA_029547385.1 Candidatus Latescibacterota bacterium | reverse complement strand
CCCGAATTTGTCCATAATGGTAAGCAGGATGCGTTTGTCCATGTCGTCAAGCCCGAGTTCGTCAACATCGAGCAACTTCAGGGTGTGCGTCGCTATTTCCTGACTCACCGTTCCGTCACCCCGTACCTGAGCGAAATCTCGCGCCCGCCGAAGCAGACGGTTCGCAATGCGGGGTGTCCCGCGCGAGCGGCGAGCAATCTCGTTGCTCCCTCCTTCGTCGATCGGAGTGTTGAGAATGCGTGCCGACCGCCGGACGATGTGAGCCAGTTCCTCGGCGGTGTAGTAGTTCAGGCGTTCGATGATGCTGAAGCGATCGCGCATGGGAGCAGTGAGCAAGCCCGTCCGTGTGGTTGCGCCGATCATCGTGAAGTGCTCGAGGTTGACTCGCACGGAGGCGGACCCGGGGCCCGTCCCCGTCATGATATCGATCGCGAAATCCTCCATCGCTGAATAGAGGTATTCTTCCACAACACGGTCGATTCGATGGATTTCGTCGATGAACAGAACATCCCCGTGTTCCAGTTTGGTCAGAAGGCCCACGAGATCGGCAGGACGTTCCAGAATGGGGCCGGAGGTGACACGAACATTAGCGCCCAGTTCGTTCCCTATCACGTGCGCCAGCGTCGTTTTCCCCAGACCTGGCGGCCCGTGGAAAAGAACGTGGTCGAGAGCGTCTCCCCTTTTTCGTGCCGCTTCTATGAAGATGCGGATCCGTTCTTTGAGACGCTCCTGACCCACGAATTCTTCCAGCGTGGCTGGACGAAGCGTCGCCTCGAACGCGCGATCCTCATCAAGTTGCGCCGGCGTTATTGGGCGCACGGCATCGCGCTCGTTCTGCACCAGTCACCCTCCAGAAGCCCCGAAATTCTCACCCGCGCACATACCAAAAACACCTGGTTACAAGGAGCGCAACGCTTCTTTCACAAGGCTTTCCGGTGTGGCGTTCGCGTTCTGTCGCTCGGCGGCGGACCGCACCGCCTGAGCCGCGTCGGCATGTCGGAAGCCAAGATTCACCAGCGCAAGAACAGCTTCCGTTTGCGCATCCGCAGCGTCTTTCCCCGGCCCCGGCGTAACGCCCATGGCTGCGAGTTCGCCGCTGCCCTGGAACGCTCCCGAAAGTTCCATGAGCAACCGTTCCGCGGTCTTTTTGCCCACCCCCGGTATCCGGGAGAGCGCTTTCACGTCGCCGGTCAGAACAGCCCGTCGGAATAACATCGGTTCCATCCCCGAGAGCACGTTGATCGCAAGCCGCGGACCGACCCCGCTGATTTCGATCAATCTCAGGAAGAGGTCGCGTTCCAAAGCAGAACTGAAACCGAACAGGTCGAACGCGTTCTCGCGGACGCTGAGATACGTCAGGAGCTTGATCGAGCTCCCGATTTCGCCAAGCTTTTCGTACGTGGAAAGAGGAATTGCTACACGGTACCCCACCCCGTGAACATCAACCACTGCGGAGCCGGGGGATTTCTCCGCGAGGGTTCCCGCGAGATACGCAATCATGCGAACTCCGCACACGCCGGCGAGGAACAGGCACTAATCTGTTTCACAGGATTCCGAGCGCTTTCATCTGTCTCTGGGCACGCGTGAGCGGCCGGTCATCCGCCTCTTTGATATGCGGTTGCACCGCGAAACACAACGCTGTCGCCAGAGCGTCGGCTGCATCAGTCGGTTGCGGGGGCGAAGGAAGTTTCAGAATGCGTGCGACCATGTACTGAATCTGCTCCTTGGTGGCGCTTCCGACGCCGACTACTGCCTGCTTGATGAACCGGGGACTGAACTCTGAAACCTGCATCCCCGCAAGCACCCCTTGTACCAAAATAACCCCGCGTGCCTGCCCGAGCTTGATGGCGGTCTTCGGGTTATCACCGTAAAAAGCCTCTTCCACCGC
>JAKPPK010000073.1 GCA_029547385.1 Candidatus Latescibacterota bacterium | reverse complement strand
ACTGGTGTTGGGATCGGGAATATCGCACTGGCCTTCGATGTTTCGACCCCACGCGGCTATGGAGCCGTCGTTCCTCAGGCCGAGGCTGTAATTGTATCCCGCCGCAACTGCTGTGAAACCGTTGTTGGGATATGGAACGTCGCACTGGCCGGAGTCGTTCCTTCCCCATGCGGCTATGGAGCCGTCCGTCCTCAGGCCGAGGCTGTGATAGAACCCCCCGGCTACCGCGGTGAAACCGCTGTTGGGCGAGGGAACGTCGCACTGGCCGTAGTCGTTCCTTCCCCACGCGACTATGGAACCGTCCGACCTCAGGCCGAGGCTGTGACCGAATCCACCCGCGACGGCGATGAAACCGCTGTTGGGCGAGGGGACGTCGCACTGGCCGTAGTCATTCCCCCCCCACGCGACTACGGTGCAGCCCCGGAGAACGGCGGTCTCCTCGTTGCTCCAGACGGACAGGCCCGCGGCGTTGGTGGTCCGCAGGGCGTAGTAGGCGGTGGTCTGCGTGAGGGTGGAATCGTTGAAGGCAAGCACGCCTGGATCAGTGAATACGCCGAGCTTCTCCGCCGAGAGGGTGTCTCCGGCTATATCGCCGACATAGGAACGGTAGAGGGTGTAGCGGGAAAAGTCCTCATCGGGGCAACTGGTCCATGACAGAGCTACCTCGGTCGCACCTGCGATCGCGGTGAGCACTGAGGGGGTGGGGGCGCCGGGGGTGGTGATCTCCGCTTCGTTGCTCCAGGCGAATACGCCGGTTCCGTTGCCGGTTCGGACAGCGTAGTAGTATGTGACGCCCAGCTCGACGGTGGCGTCCTCGAAAGACCTCTGGTTCGCGTCGGTGAAGACCGTGAGAAGTTCGGCGTTTCCCGGATCGGCGGCTATGCCGGGGGACGTTGACCGGTACAGCGCATAGGACTGGAAGTCTTCATCAGGGCATATCGTCCAGGTAGCGGTGACCTTGCATCCGGACATGGCGTCGGAGCAGCTCCGGTCCGTTCCGTTTCCAGCGGAAACCGCCTCTTCGGTGGGGACTTCCAGGCGCAGGGAAGGCTTGTTTCCCCCGGTTAACTCCACTGTTAGCACCGATGGGGTGGGGCCGTTATCCGGCCCGGACGGACTCTTTCCGCATGCGATGAAAAGCCCCGCAGCGGAGATCAGGCAGACGGGAAGCAAAAGGAACGAAATCCGTTTCAGGCTCATGGTATATCCTCCCTTGGTTTTGCTGACTGTGTGAATATCCGCTTCAGGGAGAATAGGAGGCAACTCCGGACAAGACTGTGCGACTCAAGCGTGCGGAGTGGTTTCCCGGGTGGGTGAAGCAGGGTTCTGCCGTTTGGCGTGAACTCAGGGGGCATACGAAAGAACCTGGGGATGCCGCTAGCATTATGGAACGGCGCGGCTGCTGCTTCGGGATGTAACCGTGGAGATTGGAAGGCTCCCCGG
>JAKPPK010000383.1 GCA_029547385.1 Candidatus Latescibacterota bacterium | reverse complement strand
CACCCGGCGGCGTTTTTTGCGGCCCCTCTTCTATTTGCCCTTCGGGAAGCTTCTTACGCAGCGGGCTCTATCGCGGGGATATTTTCGAAAATCCCCGACCTCACCGGCGCGCTTCCACGCATGGCCGCGGAGAAGCGGGAGACAGACACATGAAGCCTCGATACCACCTTCGTTTCCAGATCGCTCCGGGACCGAACCTGGTCGCTGACTCACAGATTCTGGCAGATTTCTGCAATCAGCACAATGTTGAGGAGGTAGTGCTGTTTGTCGCCGCGGAGGAACTGAACAACGGGTTGCTCTCGGAGACAGAGGAAACGCAGTGGTTCGACACCATCCGAACCGCGAAGCAAGTTCTCAAAAACGCAGGTATTGTGGTGAGCCTTAATCCCTGGATGACGGTTCTGCATACTGACCGGGGCCGCCACTTCCCGCCGGATCGGACCTTCGCGCCGATGGTATCTCCCGAAGGGGAAGTCAGCACTGCCTGTGCGTCCTTTGCCGACCCTGCCTGGCGGGACTACATCAAACACCTCTATGGCCGCTTCGCCAGCCTCGGATTTCGCGTACTCTGGGTGGAAGATGATTTTCGGTTCCACAACCACGCGCCCCTTACATGGGGAGGAGGGTTCGAGCAACCCGTCATCGAGCGTTTTGCGGCGAGGATTGGCAAACCCGTGACGCGTGAGGAGATCGTGAAAGCGATTCTCGCGCCGGGGAAACCGCATCCGTGGCGGGCAATCTGGATGGAAACCTGGCGGGAAATCCACCTCGAAACCGCGCGCATCATCGCGAACGCAGTCGCGGATTCGTCCCCTGTTCAGAGCACGGTCGGCCTGATGAGCTCCCACCCCAGTTCGCACAGCACCGAAGGACGCGATTGGAAAGCCCTTTTCGAAGCATTCACGGTGTCGGGTCGCGTCGCGCACCGGCCTCATTTCGCGCCGTACAGTGAGGCAACAGGAAAAACGCGTGACTGGTCCTTCATGATGCTGGACGTCCAGCGCAATTTCCGCCCGCCGCAGAGCGAAGTTGCCCCGGAGATAGAGAACTTCCCGTTCACTCGATGGTCCAAAAGCGACGCTCAGACGTGGTCGGAGATGGCGCTCTGCCAGTTTTTTGGATCGGATGCGCTGCTGCTCGATCTGTTTCCGTTCACGGGCAATTCCGCGAACAGGGAACCGGAAATCGGCGAGCTGCTCGACCGAAGCCGTCCAGCGCTGGAGTGGATCGCCTCGCGTTTCAGCAAAGACATGCAGACCGAAGGGATCGGCACCGTGTGGAAGGAAGACACGCATGCGCATGTCCGGACAACTCGCGGGACTTCCATGTCCGAATTGAATGCGGATCCCTTCGTTGCCGGCAACTTCCTGCTGCCCTACGGTGTTGCCGCTTCGATGAGAAGACAGCCGGTGACCGCCCTCATGGGCAACGCGGTCTGGGCACTGTCCGACGACGAAATCGCAGGCGCGCTTGCGGGCGGAACGCTGGTGGATGGGGATGCGCTGGATATTCTCACCCGGCGGGGATTCGCGGAGCTGCTGGGCGTGCTGTTTTCTGGATGGGAAGATCGTGACCACAGCCTCTATTCCATTGAGGAAGTGGTTTCTCCCCGTGCCGGTACCGATGTCGGGCTGGTGTTCAACACGAATGTGGTACCGCGGATTGCCAGAGTGGAGGCGATGCCGGGTGCGGAAGAATGGACCACGATTATTACGCCCGCACGTCAGCGGGTCGGGGCCGGCATTGTGGCCTTTGAGAACAGGCTTGGCGGGCGCGCGATAACGTTCGCGACGCCCGGGCCGGCATGCCTCCCGAGGAGCTTCCAGCGGCAGCGAATCGTTCACCAGGCGGCGAGATTTGTCTCGAGGGACACTCCACTTACGATGGTTACGGGCGGGGCATACCTGATGCCCCTTCACCTCAAGAACGGAGGGATCCACCGGGTCGCGGTGTACAACGGTTCGCCGGACCCTGCTCGCCCTGTTGTCTGGGATAGCCGGACACGCACACGGCCACCTCGCGTCACGTTGCTTGCGCCACTTCGCGATCCCATGGCGGGGGACGTGACCCCCCTTCACGCGCCGTCCGGAGAGACGGGGTACGAGTGCACGAGCAGCCTCCCCTACCACGGCTACGCGGTCTTTGAATGGGATGACGCGTAAAGGAGAGAGCGGGAATGAATGAAGGATTGCTGCTTTCCGATCTTCTGACGCATGGAGGGCTTCCAGTCGCCTCGCGTGACGACTGGAAGGTCAAGGCCGAGGACATCCGTGCGCGTATCCTGAACGTCCTCGGGGCGTTCCCTGCCGAAACTCCTGCTCTGGAGCCCGAAGTCCTTGAGGAAGTTCGCGAGGACGGGTACGTACGCAGGCTGGTACGTTACGCTTCGGAACCTGACGAGCGCGTTCCCGCGTACGTCCTTCTTCCTGAAGGCCAGAAGGGCCCGGCGCCGGCGGCGCTGTGCCTCCACCAGACTATCGCTGAAGGGAAACGCGAGACCGTCGGGTTGCTGCAGGACACGCACAAAGCATACGCGCTGCATCTTGTTCGCAGGGGATACGTGTGCATTGCGCCGGACCACCTCGCCGCGGGCGAGAGGATCACACCGGGTCTTGACGCGTACGACACCTCGGCGTTCTACGCGCGGCATCCGCACTGGTCGGCGGTGGGGAAGGCAATATGGGATGCACGCCGGGCGGTGGATTTCCTGACCACGCTTCCAGAAGTAGATCCCGCGCGGATAGGCGTGATCGGACACTCACTCGGGGGGCATGGTGCCGTTTTCGCCGCAGCGTTCGACGAACGTCTGAAAGCGTGCGTATCCAACTGCGGAGTATCGACGTTCTCAGGAAGCCCCAATCCTCTTGCCTGGGCTCGCGATCGCTGGTACGTATACTTTCCCGCGCTGCGACCCATTTTTCTTGAGAACCGGCGTCCCCCGTTCGATATGCACGAATTCGCCGCGCTTATCGCACCGCGTGCCTTCCTGACCATCAGTTCTCTGACTGACGAAAGCATGCCGGTGAACCCATACGGGCTTCAGGAGTTCGCCGCTCAGCTTTCACGGCTGTACCAGTTTGTTGGAGCGGGAGGCAAGTTCGCGTGGTTCTACCACGATAGAGGGCATTCGTATCCGCCAGAATCGCGCGCGCTGGCGTACGAATGGCTCGACGAAATGCTGGGGTGGCACTCCACCGAGGCATACGACGGACGCCCGCGGAAATGATGTTGTGACCTGCGCTCTCGGCCTTACCTGCCGGCACACTCCGGTGCGGCCGCCGCTTCGCCTGTTTCGATAATGATACAGGGGCACCCTCGCCCCACATCACCTGCACGCTTCACGTTCTATGCGGTGCACCTCTTCCATTTTCCTGTCCAGCCAATCCCGGTGGACACCGGCATAGTTCAACGATCTCAGCCTCCGGGCGATTTCGCAGGCTTCGTCGCGTCTGCCCTGCTGAAGGCGAAGTTTCGCGATCCACCGTTCATATTTCATCACGACGAATGGCCGCGCGCGTTCATCCGGGGAAAGGCCGTTCATAATCCGGCCGAAAAGCGCTCCCGCGCGGACATAGTCACCCTTCTCCTGGTATGCGCGCGCAACGATTTCCAGAAAGAACCGGCTTGTAGGATATTTCGCGACATAGGGTTGCACGAGCGCGATCGCATCGTCGTAGCGGCGCTCCGACATGTAGATCCAGGCCAGCGTTTGTTCGGCGCCACCGTCGGAAAGGACACCCATCCGCACGGCCTGTTCCAGCATGCGAATACCATCCCTCCCCTCCTGTGCAGTGGCGAACGGCCACGGAAGCTTTTTCGACTTCCAGTGCTTGTATTTCCCTATGGCAATGAGTGGATCGGCGAACGTCGGGTCGGCCGCACGGGCTTTTTCGAGTTCTGCCATCCCTGATGAAGCGTCGGTCAGCAGGCTGCCGATATTCCGCCCGATACCTTCCACGTAGCTCCGGTAGAGCGCCCGGTACGCGAGAGCACTTCCCTTGTAGAAAAGCGC
>JAKPPK010000371.1 GCA_029547385.1 Candidatus Latescibacterota bacterium | reverse complement strand
GGGGTCTGCGCACCCGGAAATACATGGTACCGAGATCCGTCAACACGTCGGCGGATGCAGCCCCGGCGGAACGCGCCTTCTCGTAGTGAACGATGGCTCGTTCAAACGCGGCCATTGCCGCGGAGGAGTCTCCGGAAACCGCCAGCGCGGATCCAAGATCGAAATAAGTGTTTCCGAGCAGGATGCGCGTGGGTGCGGCGTCATCCCCCAGCTCCAGATCCCGCTCCGATTCTGCTATCCGTTTGCGAAGAACGACTATCTGTTGGTCCAGCGAAGAGGTGCCCGGGGAGCCGGAGGAGAGGCGAGCGTCCGTTACGAGGGCGGCGTGAAAAGCCCAGCCAACAACGACTCCAAGGAAAAAGAAAAGGCCCGCGCCCAGAACCAGTCGGAGTGAACGCTGCCTGGGATTTGCCGGGTTCTGGCCGGTATCTTCCGGGTTCGGAGCCTTAGACACGGTTGTGGAGCCTCCACTGCGCTGCATCCGCGGCGGAACGCCTTGGTGGTCCCGCGCTGACCGCAGTCTCACCCATTCCCAAAATGAGAATATCGACTAAATACAGTTGGGCAAAATACTTACAGCGATACTACTACCGTAGGTGCTGGCAACACGTCTCAGTATGAGACACTTCTGCGTGGGTGCCTGAGATGCCGGCACCGAGAAAATGCCGGAATTCCGGCATTTGTACGTGTTGGCATCCTGCTTGCTACCTCAATGACCGGATTCGGAACGGGCCGTGCAAAGGGTCCGAAACCGGAAAAAAAGGAGCGGCTTGGGGCGGGATGGGGGGCTATCCCACGCGCCAAGCCGCCGGAAGGGGGCTCGAGCGGCAACAGGCGCCGCCGGGCCACCCCATCATTCGCCAACAACACTAAACAACGCGAACCGCCTTGCCAGTTCCAAGGCTCCTCTCGATTGCGTCAAGGATCAGTACGGGTTCCAGAAGTTCATTCCTTTCGAGCGGTCTTTTCCCCGTCCTCACCATCGCTAGAACTATCTCCAGTCCGTCTTTGTAACAGGTTCCCGCATCCAAAGCCCGGCCAACATGCCCCTTTTTCCCGAAGGCAAGCATGTGAAACACGTACGCGGCATCACCCAGGAAATTCAGGACTGTCACGCGCCCGTCTTCGTACATGAGCGTTGCAACGATGTTTTTCTTGTTTTCCACCGCGTGAACAGAAATCACACCGGGGCCGTTCAGTGCCTGCGCAAGCTCCACCGTGTGGATGCCGTAGAAGGGAAGTCCACCGTACTCGCTCTGGCGGTCCGCCGGTCCGCTGAACACGGAGAGCGACACAGGGCCGACCTCTTCCGCTTCCTTGACGAACGCCAGCATATCTCGCGAATAACGTAACGTAGAGAATGACGTCAAAGGGGTGTTATTGGCTTCCGCGAGATCCAGAAGCGCGCGTGCGTCGTCTGGAGAGATGGCAAGCGGTTTGTCGACAAAAACCGGGATGCCGGCCCGCAGGAATGGTTCGGCATACCGACGATGCAGTCCGCCGTGGCGGAACACCACCAGCACTGCGTCCACGGAACCGATCATTTCCTCCGGTCTGTCCACAATGCGAGGAACATTGCCGAGAGTCGCAACTTCCTTGGTCCGTGCCGGGTCGACGCCGAATATCGCAACGACTTTTGCATCGGCAACCGTCAGGTCCTGCGGAACGTTGCAGAGTTTGCTGAACGCTTCGGCGTGGGAATTATCTGAGCCAACAATCCCGACACGAACCATGTTTGTGTCCTCCACGAGGTGTTCCATCGCGCTTTTCGAGTCTGTTCCGGGGAAAATTCGACCGACACTGCAAGCCCGCGCGATCAGGGGATGAGCCCCATATCCTTAAGGCCCACGGTCAGTTTGTGGGCTTCCGTATCGGTCAGTTCACGATGAGGCGGTCGGACAGTTCCTATGTCTATTCCACGAAGGCGTAACGCAGTCTTGTACGTTGCCAGATAGCGGCCGGACATCAGGATTTTCGTTAGCGCCGTGAGCCTTTCCTGAGCCTCTTCCGCGCGCCGCATATCCCCCGCGTTGAACGCGTCGTACACCGCCTGAAATACTTCCGGGAACGCGTTGGCCGTCGATGTCACGCTTGCTTTGGCACCCAAACGGAGGGCGTCCAACGTTCGATGGTCCGCTCCGCTTATTACCTGGAAATCTGGAAGCCCCATTTCGAGTTCATTTTTCATCCGTTCCAGATCACCGGAAGAATCCTTGATACCCTTCAGGTGTGGGAAGGCGGCCTTCAGACGTCGAATCAACGGCAAACTGATTTCGTTCGCCGCGTACGCGGGAAGATTGTACAGGTAAAAAGGCTTGCCTTGGACTGCTTCACACATCCGACTGAAGAAGGCGTACTGCGCTTCCTCGTCCATCGGGTGAAAATACGGTGGCAGACTCCCGACGCCGTCCGCACCAATCCGGCACGCGAACTCCGCGAGCGCAACCGATTCCATGGTGTTGTAACTGCAGGCGTGGACGATGATTTTCGTGCGGCCACCCGCGAATTCGACAGCGTCCTCAATCACCTGGCGCCGCTCTTCCGGGCTCAAAGCAATGAACTCGCCAGTTGTCCCGGTTACAAAAAGGCCGCCCACGCGGGACGAGATAAGGTGCTCACAAAGCCCGCGAAGGCGATTTCTGTCGTATTTCTCACCGCCCGCGGTGAAGGGAGTCATAAGAGCAGGTACAACACCGGAAAGCATTCGAAAGGCGCCTTTCGCAAGATTGCGTGTTCGTATTCCTGGGGGATTTGTATGAACATATAGTGCCTTGTCCCCGGGCTGCAAGGCCACCTTTTGCGGGAGACGACCGCAGCATCACCAGGTGGCGCCGCGGCTCTCAATCACCAGAAAACCAGAGCACGCGAACGCGGCACGGGGAAACCACACCAGAAGGAGACATCAAAGACGACTGAGTTTGGCAACCACTTTTCCGAGAACCGTTATGTCGTGTGACGGATAGGTTTCGACCGAGTACTTGCTCAAATCTCCCGGAACAAGGTCCGTCCATCGCCCTCTGAAGTATGCCCGCGCGATTTTGATCTCCTCGACGTTGGTTCCGCGTTTTCCGGTTACCTTGACAAGTGCCATGTCCCCGCTGGCAACTTCGCTTCCCGGGCTCACCACGACCACATCACCGCGGCATATCGTGTCAGCCATCCAATCTGTGCTGATTTCGATGGCGAAGGAATCGGCATCGCCTGACCCTTCCAGTACGATGCAATGCCGATCAGCAGGGGATCCCTCGGTGCCCGTCGGGAGGTTACCTTCAACCACCGATGCCCACGGACGAACCGGCAACGGCCGCGGGCAGGGTTCATTCTTGCCAGGCGGAGGCGGCTTGATTCTCGACGAGAGAAAACCGTATTCAACCGCCGACCGCTCCCGCACCGCGTGGAAGACGAAGGGAACTGTGTCTGCCAGACCGAGCGCGTTCGCCAGTTTGATGGCCGTCTCCAGAGGTGGGATCTTCTCCCCTGACTCAATCTGGGAGATGTAGGTCCCTGAGGTCAGGCCAACCTTGAGCCCGAGTTGACGTTGCGTCAGCCCTCGCCGTTCACGTTCTCGTTGCAGCCTTTTCCCGAATTTCATGAGATTCATCCTCGGGCAGATGCCGTGACCCGGTGGGCCGCAGGCACGGTGCCGTGTGAACTCGTTGCGTTGACCGGCGGCATCCTCTGCGTTTGATCAGCAGTGTCGGAAGTTCCTTCGCCAACCACCCGACCCTCCAAAATTACGGTTCTTATGCCGCATCGAGGCAATCCCTGCGGCGGAGGCGAGTGCTCGAGGCGTACCGCCCCGCGTGTCGGCTAACGTAATGACCTGGATCGCACCAAACCGGCACGGCATCGCACCAGGTTGCCCGAGGTTGCGTAAGTGAAACCGCAGTCGCTACATTGTACCAGGGTTTTCAACGAGAACGACGCGGGGAGTCTGTGATGGTGCTGCAGCGCCTTTTCAGTGTTCATCCTCCGGAAAATGGGCCGTTCAAACCGGATTCTGTCGTTGCGAGCGAACCCAAGAGAATATTCGTCAACGGCAAACCCGTGGACGGCTGGATTATTACGGTGAAGTCGGACGAGGACGAAGTCCATTTGATGCTTGAAAACATCGAGGATGTGGAATAGAACCTGACGTTCAAACCATACCGGAGGCTGTATGAGGGAAAGAGAACGTGAACTGCGGCGTCAAAGGAACCGAAGAATCAAGCGCGTGAAAGCAAGGTTGAGGGAACAGAAGGCGCAGGCGCTGACCGTGCGGAACGAACGCGCGCAGGAAAAGCAGAAGAAACGGGTGCGCCGGGTATCCTCCGCAGAAGAAGCGTCGGCGTAGTTCGTGCCGTGTTGATAACGCGATTGCCGTCGAGCGCCGTTTTTGCGCCGCTCGACGGTTCTTTTTTGGGGTGACCAATGGCGTACCGCATGCTTGCACTTGTTTCCGGTGGACTGGACAGCATTCTCGCCGCGCGGGTCATTCAGGAACAGCGCGTTGAAGTGCTGCCCGTCCATTTCCTCCATCCCTGGGGATGTGGAAGCTGGGAGGCGGTCCGTCTCATCACCCGCCAACTGGGCGTAGAGCCCCGAATTGTGGAAGCAGGACAGGATTTCATTGCGGCGGTGAGGAACCCACGATTTGGGAGGGGGCGCAATTTCAATCCCTGTGTAGATTGCCGTGTGTTCATGTTTCGATCCCTTTTCCCGCTCATGGCGGAAACCGGGAGCGAAGTGATCATCACAGGCGAAGTGCTCGGTCAGCGGCCAATGTCGCAACTAAGGAAGAAGATGATCCTTGTCGACAGAGAGGCCGGACTCGAAGGGCGCGTCCTGCGACCACTTTCCGCACAGAGGCTTCCACCGACGTTGCCGGAAATCGCGAATATGGTAGACAGGCGGGCTCTTTTCGGTTTCACGGGTCGATCGCGGGCGCCGCAGCGGGAGCTTGCGCGACGCCTGGGAGTGTCTGAATTTCAAACGCCGGCGGGGGGATGCCACCTGACAAGCCCCAGTTTCGTGCCGAAACTCCGCGATTTCTTCGCCCATTATCCTGATTCCGCACTGACTGAAGCACGTGCACTCAACCTGGGCCGGCACCTGCGGATATCACCTGATTTGAAGCTCATTGTCGCGCGCAACGAATCGGAAGGGCGGGAACTCGAAGCCTTACATGATTTTTCCGAGCCCGCGGAAATGCCGCGTTCCGTCTACATCCCTGACGGGTTCGACGGCCCTACAGTTCTTGCCTGCGGGCGTGTCGGAACGGAAGAAGAGGAGTTGATCGGGGGTGTGATACTGCGGTACTCCAGACGCCAGAATCCTCGCGAACCCGGCGGATTCCCGCTGCGTGTGGTCTCTTCAGGAAACACGCGCCGAGTTCACGCCCGGAACGCGTTGCCTCCCGACATCGTGCGTCGTTTCCTGATTTCCGACGTCACCAGTTCAATGCGCCCTTGTCGCGACGAGGTCGAATGAGAGGAAGACCCTGTCCTTCACCCGCACCAATCCTCCTGCGAGTCTTTTGGGACGCATGCCGTAATCAGATTGCAAAATCGTGAAGGAGCCACGCATCCTTACGTTTGTGTCCGTCACAACAACGTCGACAACGATGGGGCACCGTCGCGTGACACCGTGTTGTGACATCGTTCCGTCAATGGTCGCCCGGTACGTAGCTGGCCCCGTTTTATCGAGTGCAATGTTGCTACCCCGGTACACGATTTCAGGGTAACGGGCGGTTTCCATCATCTCGTTTTTCAGTATCCCCTCAACCATGGCTTTCTCAGATTCGCGAGTTCTGCCGACCACGCGTATCGAATCCGCCTTCGTGACCATGACAAACTCAGCCGGCGTGATGCTTCCCGGTGTAAGCCGGATGAATCCCTCAAATGCGTAGAACACGAAGGTATACCCGGGTGCGAACCCGGACATGACTCCTTCAGTGGCCGTGCGCATCTCCATGCGACTTTCCCGTGAATCGAGGAGGTAGTCCAGCGATTTCGTGCCAGGGATGGGTTGCGTTGAGGACGCTGACACGGATGTTCCGGCAGCAAAGACCACCAGAACGGCAGGCAATATGAACATCCGGCAATGCATACCTGATTACTCCAAAAGGGGCTTCGCCGCACACTCACCTGGAGCGACGAGTGTTGGGACGGTCTCACAGGTTCGGCGAACAGGCACAGGCGCAGGGTTCGCTTCTGCGGCGCGATCGCGACGTAGCGTGGCCGTGCAATCAAACCCGCCGGGAATAGTGAATCTCCGGTTGCACCTGAAGCTCCCTCGCTTTCTCCTCGGGCGCAACGTCGCTGAGCATGTTGCCCCCTCCAATTTCCGGGCCGGCGAGGTACTTCAGCGTGACAGGATTGCGTAATGGCGGGTAGAGCTCTATGTGGAAGTGGAACTCGGGGTGGTGTGTTCCGTCAGTCGGAGCCTGATGGAGTACCTGGACATAGGGAAACGGCATCGTGAAAAGGTTATCGTACCGAACCAGAACGGCTTTCAGGACATGGGCGAGGTCGTTCGCCTCGGAACCCGTCAGATCCGCGATCGAAGGTCTCGACTCGAGTGGTGCCACGTGAACTTCGTACGGGTATCTGGCGAAATAGGGAACGAACGCGATTACGCTTCCCCTCCTCGCGATAATCCGGCATCCGTCTTCAAGTTCCTGTTCTAATACCGCGCGGTACAACGGTGTTCCGGTTCTCGTGAGAAAGCGCTTTGCCAACTGGATTTCGCGCTGAATCGTGGAAAAGATGAACGTCGTTCCGTATGCCTGGCAATGCGGATGACGATTGCTTGTTCCTGTGATCTCGCCCTTGTTTTCGAAAATGAGAACGTGTTTGACGCGAGGATCCTCCCCGAGCAGACGGTATTCCCGTTGCCACAGCGAGAGGACGCGTCGGATTTCCTGAACATCCATGGTAGCAAGCGTGAGATCGTGTCTCGGGTGGAAACACATGACCCGACACCTGCCGTACGCCCGTGCAGCGCGGTATAAGCCGTGGGAGCTGGTTTTCAGCGGGGAGGAAGTCCCTGCGGGTGGGAAATCATTGTCGAAGGCGAACGTCGTCCTGTAACGGGGGTTCACACCTCCTGTTGTGCGAACGTTGCCGGGGCACAGGTAGCAGGTCGGGTCATATTCCGGTTCCTTTGGCGGGGGACTTACAGACCCGCCCTTCCAGGGCCGAGTATCGCGATGGGCTGCGATTACGACCCATTCTCCCCGCAACGGATGCCAACGGAGTTCCCACTGTTTCGGATCGTAATACGGGGGGCGAGGTCGCAGGCGGGAAACGATGGACATCAGAAGCCCTTTCCCAGGTCCTTTGGCGTGCGTTTCAATGGCCTTCCCAGCGCGCGATTTTAAGCAAGTCGAGGAATTCCTCGCGTATTTCCGGTTTGGCGAAACACCCGCGCAGCGCTGAAGTCACCGTTTTCGCCCCGTTGGATTCAATTCCCCGCATCTCCATGCAGAGATGTCTCCCCTCCATTACGACGTACGTTCCTCTCGGTTCCAGTTTCTCGTCAAGGTAGTTCGCGATCTGTTCGGTCAGTCGCTCCTGCAATTGGGGCATTCTGCTGTAAAACTTGACGATTCTCGGGATCTTACTCAGCCCGATTATCTTCGCGGTTGGAATGTATGCGACGTGCGCAACGCCGAAAAACGGAATGAAGTGGTGAGCGCACATGGAATAGAAGGGGATGTCCTTGACCGTCACCATGGAGCTGTATCGTTCTTCGTTGTCGAACACCGTGATGCGAGGCTCACGGCTCTCGTCCAGCGAACTGAAGACTTCGAGGTAGAGCTTCGCCACCCGTTCCGGAGTATCAAGCAAGTTACCATCACGCAAATCGAGATGGAGGAGCTTCATAATCTCGGAGACATGGTAAGCGAGTTTTTCGATTCGTTCGTAATCAGGGGGCAGCGCGTAGTCGCCATCCCGTTCCATGTCGGTAACGGGATGCATCCGCTGGTATTCATCGGACATGGTGGTGGGCCTTTTGCATGCGAACAGAGGAAGGAGGCGTATCCCGCCTCCAAACGCTTGTCGTTACATAAGTAACGTACGGTTACGGGGGGAAAAAGGAAAGACCCCACGGCCGGCTCCCTCTAGGGACCCGGATGAACCGAAGGGTCTTCACGGTTGGCGCTGCGTTGGTCTCAACTCGCCTTCAGAAGACGCTCCAGTCGGTTGGATTCGTTTTCATCGCCAGTGAGTTCGTCGAAATACGTCCACACGGAGAGCATCCCATTGCGGGATCTCCGTATTTCGTACGGCAACCCATGCTGCTCCAGTTGCTCAACGGCAAACTGGACATTCTCTTCCCCGCGAATCCATTTGGTCAACTGGTAGTTGCATTTGCGCCGCGGCCTTCGGAAAAGGGACCTCATATGTCACCCACCTTGTATTTTGGCGCACATGGCGCCCGCGTCTGGTTCTGTTTTCAGGTCATCAGCCTGCAAGTGCTTCCTTCACCCACTGAAGCCCCGCACTGGTACGCGTTATGCCGGCCGGGCCCAGCACCATCAAGACGGTCTGGATGATTTCATCCGGAGTCGCCCCTGCTTCCGCGGCAAGTCTGGCGTGGTCACGAGTGCCCTCTTCTGAGTTCATGACCACCATTACTGCCGTCTGGATGAGCTCCCGTGTCTTGTCGTCCAGAGGGCCCTTACCGCGGTAATTTGCCTTGAGAGTGCGGTACGCGTGCGTCACTTCTGGAAACGTGTTCGCGAAAACCTCGATGGCCGACACTTGTCTCATTGTAAAAACCCCTCAGGGTAGCAAATGGTTCCCGAGAAATGTTCCGCGACTCCGAACGCCGTCTTCAACTGGACTGAACTTCCTCCAGCCACGCCATCTGGATGGCCTCGAGTTTGCCCTCGCTCGACCCTTTCGGGTCGTCGGCGAAACCGGGGAGTTCAACAACCCACCTGTGCAGATCGGTGAAATGGACTCCGAGAACGTCCACATCCGGGTGGTGTTCGGCGAGGGCAGCGGCGATCCCCTCGGCGTCATCCCACGTGAGTTTCATCGCATTCTCCGGGAGAACCTACGCGTCGTGGCTCAACCGAGAGGTAATCACAGGAATTTCAATCACAACATCCTCGGTTCCCACAAAAGCCTGGCACGCGAGTCTCGAGTGAAGAGTCAACCCCTCCGCCATACTCAGCCGATCGTCTTCGGCCTGCGTGATTTCAGACAGCGAATCTTCGCCGTCCCTGATGATAACGTGGCACGTTGAACACGCGCCTACGCCACCGCAGTTGTGCGTGAGCGATATGCCATTGTCCAACGCAGCGTCGAGGATTGAAGTTCCCTCGCTGACCTCAACCGTCACGTCGGCCGGTAGAAACGTTATGCGGGGCATTGGGGTCCTGTCTGTTCCGATTGGTGCTCCCTACACGGTCTCATCAGAGGCCAGGACTTCGTCCACGGTTCGACTCTTCAGAAGACGATTCACGGCGCGATCCAGCAAGCGATCCGCAAGTGGCTTCGTTGCCGCATCGAGAGCAGCGGTTGCGTCAAGAATCGTCTGCCGATCGGTGGATTCAAGAGCCTTTCTCAACGTGCTCTCCGCGCGCACAATCCCTTCGCGTTCCTCGGGTTGGAGCAGGTCGGCACCTTCTTTCAACGCCTTATTCGTGTGAAGCAGGATGCTTTCGGCCGCCACGACCGCCTCGGCGAGGAGGCGCTCCGTGACATCCCGCTCCGCGTTGTCGAACGAGTCTATCAGCATCTCCTCCACCTGCTCGTCTGTCAACCCGTAGGACGGCTTCACCTCCACTGTGTGCTCATTTTTGGTCTTTTCGTCGATGGCTGTGACACTCAGGATGCCGTTGGCGTCGATAAGAAACATGACGAGCACTCGCGCCATGCCGGCAGGAAGAGGCTCGACCGGCAGTTTGAATCGCGCCAGGCTCCGATTATCGCGCGCGAATTCCCGCTCGCCCTGCAGCACGTGGATATCTATGCTCGTGACGTTATCCGCCGGCGTGGTGAACTCCTCCACAACCGTGCAGGGAATCTTCGTATTACGATGAATGAGCCGCGTCATCACGCCGCCCATGGTCTCAATTCCCAGACTGAGAGGAACGACATCGAGCAGGAGCATGTCCTTGGTTCCGCCAGCCAGTATGTCGGCCTGAACTGCGGCTCCGAGAGCAACCACTTCGTCCGGATCGATATCCGCGAGCGGTTCGATCCCGAAGAATTCACGCACCAGTGTCCGAACAAGCGGAACCCTCGTAGAACCGCCCACCAGGACAACCGAGTCAACA
>JAKPPK010000300.1 GCA_029547385.1 Candidatus Latescibacterota bacterium | reverse complement strand
TTTGCAAGGCCGCTCTGGTACCGACCTCCGAATTCCGTGTGGGGCTTGACCCTGTTGATGAGCAGAACGTGGTCTGTCCGTGCCGCGTTCGCGTCGATGACGACCGGGATACCTTCGGGCGTGGAACCCAGCGGCATGACCTCCATGGAGGATACCACGGGTGCCCCTGTTGTCTGCTCGGTGATTCCAAGCGTTTCCAGGACCCGCGCTTGGCCTTCCGCGGTCCCCCCGCCGTGGCTGCCCATCGCGGGTATGATGAAGGGCTGCGCGCACAAGTCGCGAAGCGCGTGGACTACCGCCTTCACGATCCCTGCGATATGCGAAATGCCCCTGCTGCCCACCGGAACCGCGATTCTGTCACCCGGTTTCACGGCGCCGGCAGCAAGTGACAGTGTGGCTGCTCTGGCGATGGGCGCTGGATCGTCGATCTGTGGCTGGCGGAACGTCTGTTCAACGCACCGCATGTCCGGCAATCGCACCGGGGCCCCCTGCAAGGAAAGCGGCCTGACCGCGCGGAGCTGCCAGGCCGTGAAAAAACTGCAACCTTCCCAGACGTATCAATGCATCGTGGAAAGGGTATCCGATATGACGGGTGCCACGCCCTTCCACATCTCGTATATCTTCGGGCAGTCGGCTTTGATCAGCGCGTAATCCCCGGGTGGCATTATGAAAAACAATGCCCACACAAGAATGAAAATCGGGAGGAGGATCGGCACCGCGTATTTGACGACGTATCCAAAGAAACTCGGCATCTTCAGCCCGTTCTGATCGCTGATTGATTTCACCATGAAATTCGGGCCGTTTCCGATGTACGTCATGGCTCCGAAGAACACCGCGCCCGCAGAAATCGCCACGACGTATTTCAGTGTCTCCGGGCAGTCGATAAACATCCGAATGTGGCTCGGGTTCGTCGCGTCCATGCTGTACTTTCCGAGCGCGGCAGTCAGGAAATTGAGATACGTCGGCGTGTTGTCAAGAACCGCGCTGAGGGATCCCGTTCCGAAATAGAACAGGCCCGGCGTGAGCTGGTCGCCGTACACCTTGGCCTCGTGCGCGATCAGTTCCAGCGCCGGAACCATTGTAAGGAAGATACCGACGAACAGAAATGCCACTTCCAGAATGGGATGGAAATTGAAATCATTCCCTTCAAGGGCCTTCTTGTCGGCCGTTTTGTACGCGAGGTAACATATCCCGAACATGATGAACTCACGGATTCCCAGCGGAATTCCATAGTGCTTGAGATCTGGAAAACCGGGGATGACGTTTGGATCAAGGAAGATGGAACCAATGATGATTGCAAGCCACACGAGGCTTTTGAGACCGGTGAACTGAATCGTTCCGCTGTGTTCCACAGACGTCGCGGCTTCTTTGCGCGCATTTATCGTGTCAATCGCGAAGAAAACAGCCAGGATCAGGCCCAGCGTGACCAGCCAGATATACCAGATATGCGTGATAATCCAGAAAAACGGGATGCCGCGGAGGAATCCCATGAAAAGAGGCGGGTCGCCGATAGGCGTGAGGGCGCCCCCTACGTTACTTACGGTGAAGATGAAGAAGATGACATGGTAGGCTTTGATGCGCCCGCGGTTGAGCCTCATGAACGGGCGTATCATCAACATCGAAGCGCCTGTCGTTCCTATCACATTGGCGATCACGCTTCCAATGAACAGGAAAACAACGTTGAGGAGCGGCGTGCCCTTCTTGTCAATGTCGATCAAAATGGCGCCCGAAGCAACAAAAAGGGACCCGAGAAGGGCGATGAAAGACACGTATTCAACGAATGAGTGGTAGATGGAGCCGAAATTGCCGAGAACGACAACGTAAAACGCCGCCACCAGAAGGCCCAGTGCTATCGAGATGTGCGGGTAATACTTCTCCCAGAAATGGTGATAGAAAAGGGGCCCTGTCGCGATCATCCCCAGAAGGAGAATGAACGGCAAGACCGCCCACGCCGGTGGAAGAGGGCCACCTCCTTCGCTTGCGTGGGCGAATGAAGGCGTTGCAACCACGGTCAGAAAGGCCAGAAAGAAGCCCAGACGACGAAGCTGGTTGCAGACCGCGCGACGCACACATACGGCCATGGATAAATCCCTCCGAGTAGTCGACATGAGAGCCGAAACAAGGGAAAGTCAGTTCACCCGCAGGATGATAGCGTACCCAGACGGGAGTTGAATTACCGGACTGATCTGTCCGGGACGAAGAGCCTTCACTGCTTGCTCAAACTCGGGTATGAGATCCCCCTCGCCGAAGAAGCCGAGGTCCCCCCCAACCTCAGAGGTCGGATCGCTCGAAAGACGATGTGCCAGCGCGATGAAATCCGCTCCCGCGAGAAGCTGCCGCCGATGTTGTTCTGCCTGCTCGCGGGTAGGTGCCAGAATCATGCGGGCGCGCATCTTGCCCGAGGCGATGCCTTCGTCGTAGTCCTGTTTCCGTTGTTGAGCCAGTGCGCGGAGCCCGTTTGGAACCTCGTCGTCGGGTGCAAGTCGTACGGCGCGGTCGAAGGCGTTGAGCGCATCCTGGTAACGGTCCATGATGACAAAAATGGAGCCAAGGCTCAACCACGCCTCAATGAGCGTGGAATCTATGCTGGTTGCCTGCTGGTACATCCTTACTGCTTCCGCGCGCTTCCCCTGATCCTGCGCGACGTCACCGAGACGAACGTAGGCCAGCGCATACGGAAGCACGCCTCCTACCACGCTCTGATAGGCTCGAACGGCTCCTGCCGTATCGCCGTCCGCCAACCGGAGATCTCCCAGTTGAACGACGGCTGGTGCGTACGGCGGAACCTGCGAAGCAAGTGCCTCGAGTTCGCGCACTGCTCCAGCTTTGTCTCCGCTGGCAAGAATGAGGCTGGCAAGATCTGAGCGCAGTCTGGGTTCGCTCGGCAGAAATTCGATGGCCTTCCGCATTGTCTCGATGGCAGGCCCGTATTTTCCTTCTGCCGCAAGGCGCGCCGCGTTCAGGTAATGCGCCTGCGCGCTGTCACGCGCGGCGGCCTGTCCCTGCAGGATCGCCCGCTGCATAAGCGATTGCGCGGCGCTGATACCCGGAAGGGCGGCCAGAACAAAACCACACAACAGCCAGCGCATGTGGCGGGGGCCCGAAGCATTCATAGAGTATTCCCCGGTACGGTGCAGGCGGACGCAGACAACGCCCGCAAGATGGCCGACGGAAGCGCAAGAGACATAAAGATACGAAAAGACCGAAATGCTTGCGAAGGGGGCCTGAACGGCGGGCCGCAGCCTTGAATGCCGCTTGGATACTTCCTCAATGAAACGCTACTTTCACACACTGACATCGGCTTTCACCTCCAGAATGCGAGGTATCGATATGGTGTTCCGCTGTGGCATTGTTGGGATTGGCTCATGGTATTCCCAAGCGTTTGCGCGGGCCGTTCAGGCAACCTCCCGCCATGCAAAGCTGATCGCGGCTGCGCATCTGGGCCAGAGTTCGGAAAGCGTGAAGCGGTACACGGGGTATACCCGGGAGGGCTTCGCGGACGAGTTCGCGCTGAATCTTTACGAATCCGCACGTGATATGATTCATCACGAAAACCTCGATGTCGTGTTTGTGTGCGCGCACGATGCGGAGAAGCGGAAGTACGCGGAACTGGCGGTTCGGGAAGGATGCCATGTGTACGTCGCCAAACCATTGTGCTTAAGCACGGTTGATGCTCAGGCCCTGCGTGAAATCGGCCGGGAAACGGGCAGAACGATCAGCACGCTCGAACCGGGCCGTTACGACGGCGCGATTCGGGAGGCGCGCACACGGGTGGTGAACGGAGAAATTGGTGAGGTTATCAGCGCGCGGTGCTGGATCCAGCACGGACAACCGGGGAAAATGGATCTCTCTGAAAGCGTGGAAATGTCGCCGCGCTCCGGCGGGACGCTGTTCACCCTCGGCGTATACGCCGCAGGGCTCCTCAACTGGCTCCTGCGAGCGCGACCTTCACAGGCGTGGGCGGTTGGAGGGAATTTTGCGACACCGTGGTACCCTCACCCTGACCAGGTGAAGGCTACCGTAGTGTACGCAGACGGGCGGCTGGGTTCGTGCGACATCTACTTTGGAACGCCTTGCCGTGCCCCGGCATGGGAAATTGAAGCCGTCGGAACGCAGGGAATCATCCGCGTCAATCAAGATGTGTTCGAGGGAACGCTTTATGTGTCCGACTCGCGGATTGTTCCGTTCTATCGAAACCAGAACGATGTCATACTCGAGGCGATGCGCAGCTTTTTCGAATCGTTGTCGGCCGGAGCCCCACCTGACCTCGACATGCCCGAAGCTATCGAAATTATACGTCTCTGTGAGGGATGGAAGCAGTCAATTGAGACGGGCACACCGGTGCAATTGAACTGATTGGCACCACGGCCGGGAGGGAGTACTACATGCGGGCAGTCCGGATGGTGGCTCCGCGAAAAATGGAGATCGTCGAAATCGAGGTTCCGGAGATTTCGCAGGGACAGGTACTTGTGAGGCTTCTGCGGAACGCGATTTGTGGAAGTGACTTGATCACGTTTCTGGAAACTCAACCTCGGCGGTACCCGGGCGAACTTGGCAGTCCGTGCCACGAATGCGCCGGTGTGGTGGAAAAGTCGTTTCTTGACGGTTTCGAGCCTGGAGACCGGGTATTGTATTTCCCGCCGCCTGTCGAGAACGGGCTACGCGAGTATGTTGCGGCGGACGCTCACCAGCTCCTGAAACTGCCTGCGGAGGGCAATCTTTCCGAACTGGTGCTCGCGCAATTGCTCGGAACGGTGTTGCGGACTACCCGTGAAATCGGGTCGGTGCTGGGGCAGTCAGTGGCGGTGATCGGCCAGGGGCCCGTGGGCCAGTTGTTCGACCGGATTCTCTGGAATCTCGGGGCGAAGCAGGTAATCGGTATTGACTCGGTTCCTGAACGCCTCAGGATAAGCCCGTTGATGGGTGCCACGGCGGTAGTCGATGCGACTGCCCGGCAGCCGTGGGAAACAGTGTCCAGGCTCACGGGAGGCAAGGGCGCCGATCTCGTGATCGAAGCTGCGGGATACGAGGAAACTCAACGGCTCATGATCGAACTGGTCAGACAGGACGGGCGGATTGTCATGTTCGGGGTTCCCAAGTACCAGCGTTCGGAGCTTGACCTGTTCGCATGGTACAAAAAACGTGCCCAGATGGTTACGTACCACGTTCCAGACGTAGAGCGAGATATCGCGCTCGCGCTGCAGTTCATTGTGGAGAAACGCGTCGACGTAAAGCCGATTCTCACGCACGCGTTCCCCCTCACCAGGGTTCAGGAAGCGTATGACCTTTTCGCAGACAGGCGGGAAGGGTGCGTGAAGGTGATTCTTGAAATGGACCGGTGAGATTTTCCAAACACTCGGGAGAGCGAACAGGATGGTAGTGAACCGCGATTACGCGCGTTGGTTGGGCAACCTTAAATGGATGCCTCGCGATGCATGGATGAGGAACATGCACGACCCTGCCGCGGAATGTGCAGGGAATCCAGTTACGCTTGCGGGAGATTCCGGAACCATCTGGATATCCTCCCCCGTACCGATTCCTCTCGACCACGCCAACCTCCAGGTGTCCGTCGCGGGAACCGTGCGCGGAGGCAGGATTGGCATCGAATGGTGCCATGCGAAGCGAGGCAAGTTCTATCCACCGGTCTGGGCCGCGACTGAAGGGGACGGGCGTTTCCTCCTTTCGCAGGCAGGCGCGAGAAGAACCACCGCGAGTTTTCGGTTCGTCGTTGAGCTGGGAAATGAGCGATTGGCGGCTCTCGAGATAACCGAATGTCGTGGTGAGTCGCAGCCCGAGTTACAGGTTCTCGTCAACCAGGTCGGGTACAACGTGGGACTTCCAAAAACCTTTACCGTCCAGTGTAACGCACCGTTGGAGGTAGGAGGGTCCTTTCGCGTCATAGCTCCAATCGCGGGACCGGGTAAGGAATTCGTTACGGTGTTTGAAGGCGCTCTGGAACCCGCCGGGCGGATTGGTGAATGGGAACGCACCTACTGGCGGGGCGATTTTTCACGTCTCGACATCCCGAACAATTACTACATCGAAGCCCGGGTAGGAGATCTGGAAGCGGAATCCCCGGTTTTTGCGTTAGGGAACAACTTCGTTGCGGAGCGAACGCTCGATACGGCGCAGCGCTTCTACTGGTACCAAAGGTGCGGAATGGCGATTCCCGGCTGGCACGAGGCGTGCCATCTGGATGACCGGATCACTACGGCAGACGGATACACGAGAGATGTGGCTGGCGGCTGGCACGACGCCGGGGATTACAACAAATACAATGGGTTCACACCTCATTCCGTCTGGGCGCTTCTCTACACGCATGAGCAGCGCGCTGATCTTTGCAGAACCATACGAAACGGACCACACTGCGATATCTTGGACGAGGCGCTCTGGGGAGCCGAGTTTCTTCGGAAGATGCAGGAACCGGTTTCCGGCAAGCTTTGGGACCGGGTTTTCTCCGGCTACGGCCACTGGAACACCCCGGAAAGCGAAACAGACAACCGGTTCGGTGACGAAAAAGACCGCGTTGCGGCGGGAGAGGCACGAAATCTGTGGCTGGTGGCGAGTTTTGCCCACATTGGGCGTGTTCTTCGGAACGCAGAATTCACTGACCGCGCGTTGCGGCACTGGAAGCTCTGCCGGGATCTGGGGAACGAGGGGCTTCACCACAATGCGGCGCAGTTGATCGCTGCGCACGAACTCCTGCGCACTACAGGTGATACGGGGTTTGTGGAGGTCGAGGAGCAGTGTGTGCGGCATATCCTTGCGTGCCAGGGAGCCGACGAGAACTACGACGGCTGGTTCGCAAACGCGCCCGGCGGCAAACCGGCATATTCAATCGTTGACAACGGGCTACCTGCCGCCTCGCTGGCGCTCTGGGTCCGGGCGAATCCAACCAGGAACCTCGCCGTTGACGTTCTCGGGAGCTTAGTCCGATACACGGGCTTCCTTACCCGTATCGCGGACAATCCATTTGGCATTTCGAAATTCTACACCGGGGACGCGGAAGCGTTCTTCTACCAGTTCCCGGAGGAATCGAGCTGGCATGTCGGTCAGAACAGCCAGTATCTCTCCGAGGCGTGGGCCGCCTTTCTGATCTTTCAGGTTACTCGCCGGAAAGAAGCGCTTTCTCACGGTCTCAAGCAACTCGACTGGGTTCTCGGCGCAAACCCCTATGGCATCTGTATGCTCCACGGTGAGGGCCGGGTGAACACGGCTACCGCACACCATCGTTACAACACGATTGTTGGACAACCGCAGGGCGCGGTTCCAGGTTCTGTGTTCAACGGGATCACGCGATTTCGTCCAGAATGTGACGTGCCCCTCTGGGATTTGCTCGAAAAGGGAACACCGGCGTATGAGTGCAACGAGCCGTGGATACCCCACAACGCGTACTACCTTCTGGCCGTGACAGAGCTGGCCGCCGTCTGCGAGGGCACTAGATGACTCCTGCAAAGGATCTCTGGGCATTCTGGGAAGCGACAAAAGCCGAACTGGCCGACACCCCCGCTGACGCGACGATGACTCCTGCACCGGAGATGTCGACCGAGTCGGTGTTGGTGTATCATGTCAGCATGGCAGGTTTCGGCGGGCGTCGCATCGGCGGCTGGTTCGGTACTCCCCCTGTTCCTCCCGGTGTCAGGATCGCAGGTCTGTTGTGGCTGCCCGGGTACGGAGGTATCCCCGAAGCGGCAACCGCGCTCGACTTCGCGTCCAAAGGGTTTGCCACGCTTGTTCTTGAACCTCGCGGTCAGGGCAAAGGCAACGCGTTCCCTAATGGGTCGGACGGGAAGCTTGTGCATGGCATAACGGATCCCCACGGTTACGCGTACCGGGCCGTAGTGATGGATTGCGTGCGCGGTCTGCAGATCCTTCAAAACCAGCCCGAAGTCCACCCCGATCGTGTTGCAGTCGCGGGAGGTAGTCAGGGCGGTGGCCTGACTCTGATGACCGCCTCTGTATGCGACGAGAGCGTCCGCGTGGTGGCGGCGCATGTCCCCTTCCTTTGCCACTTTGATTTCGTCATTGAGCACGCGATAGAAACCGCTCCGTACGTAAACTTGACACGCTATCTCGCGGAGTTCCCGGAACGGCGCGAAATCGCGAGGAGGACGTTGAGTTACTTCGACCCGGTCAATCTCGTGTCGCGACTCCGTGCACCGGTTCTTCTGACGCTTGGCGGCCGCGATACCACGTGTCCGCGGGAGACGATCGAGGCGGTGTTCGAAGCCGTGCCGGGAAAGAAAGCGCTTCTTGTCGAACCCGATGCGAGGCACGAATGGCTGGATGACACGAGAACGCACATGGTCTCGTGGTTGAATCATTACCTTGGCTGAAGCAGTATGAGGTCGGACATGAAGCCACACGCGGTCTCGTGGGACGCCAAGACGTTCGGAGCCAGAGGAGACGGTGCGCGGGATGATACGGCATCGTTTCAGGCCGGTCTGGACGCCGTTGCTTCAGGCGGAGGCGGGACGCTGTCCGTTCCCCCCGGAAGGTACCGAATCTGCGGCCCGCTCGAGGTGCGAGCTAACGTGACCCTGCAGGGCGCGGGCGGCGCGGTAAACGGGTGGGGTGAACCGACCGTCTTCGAAGTGTTCGATCGTGAACATCCGTTTCTGAGCCTCTCGAACGGCGGCGGCGTGCACAACATCGATATCGTGTATCCGGAGCAACGACTTCGCGCGGGTGAGGTTGTGCCATACCCCTACACGATCGTTGCACGAGGCGAGAACTGCCATGTTATCGGAGTATCACTCCGTAACCCGTACAACGGCATATGTCTCGACTACGCTGCGCGGCACCTTGTGAGGGACGTCCATGGAAGCCCGCTGAACATCGGCCTGTTCGTCAATCAGTGTTACGATGTCGGAAGGGTGGAAAACGTACATTTCTGGCCTTTCATGGGTCCTGAGGAGAACAAGGAGTTCTATCTCGAATATCTTCCGCATCACGCGACGGCATTCGTCTTTGGTCGAACAGACTGGGAGTACGTGTTCAACACGTTCTGCTGGGGATACAAGGTTGGCTATCATTTCGCGGAGACGGAACAGGGTTCGACGAACGGCAACTTTGTGGGTATCGGTGCTGACGCAACTGAAATGTGCCTGCTGGTGGATCAGGCGCAACCCTGTACCGGGGGCATCCTCGTCACGAATGGCGAATTCGTGCCGCTGATGTCACCCGATTGCTCGGCGCTGGTGGTCGGCGAGACATTTCGTGGTTACATCAGTCTCGTCAATTGTGGCGTGTGGGGACCGCATGACAGCAGCGCGCGGATCGCCGGAGACGGAAGGGTCAACATCGCGTCGTGCAATTTCATCGACTGGGACAAGAACCTCACGGACGCCCCCGTTATCGATTGCCGGGGCGGCGTTTTGACGCTGAATGGCAATCATTTTACCCGGTCTCAGAACAAGAACCGGTCAACTCCTCAAGTGGCGTTGCGGAGGGGCACACGAGGCGCAATCGTTACCGGCAATTTCAGCGACAACCCCTGGCGTGTCATCAACGAGATAGGCGACACCGCGCAGATCGGCTTCAATCTCGGGACGTAGAGCCGGAAAAGGGGTGCTCGAGCCCCGTTGCACCTTGCCTGCCCAAGGTGTGCGCGGAGTTCTGCGCACGCAGGAAACGTGTTCAACCGTAGTTAGATCAGTCCCTTTTCGCGCATCCACTGAAGGTTCTCTGCAAGCCCTTCCTCCAGCGAAATCTGCGGATCGAATCCCAGCTCCGCCCGCGCACGAGAGATGTCCACGCACATGTGTTCCACCACGAACCGCAGACCGCCTTCGTTGATTTTGTTCTCCGGCAGGTACCGTTCCAGAAGCAATTCGGCGGATGCGAAATCGACAGGTGAGGAACTCTTGAGGATCCCTTTCAGAATGTCGAGATAGACGCGGAGTTCAACCGCGCGGGCGCTCGATATGTTGTAAATGCGTCCGGTCGAGTGAGGCGATTCCAGTGCGAGGGCAAATGCCTCGCCGAGTTCCGAGACGTGACCCGGTTGGAGAAGTGCCCGACCGTCATTCGGCAACGTGACGGGCTGGTTCCGCGTGAGGCGTCGGAAAAATGCCGGATTCCGTGCGCCCCAGATATCCAGCGGAATGTCGCCCGCACCGTATATGTTGGTAGGGCGGAGGACGGTTGCGGGGAACCCCGTCTGTCGGTGGGCGCGCATCAGGACTTCGTCCTGTTCCAGTTTGGCGCCGAACCCGCCGTACTGCGGAAGCGCCTCGCAAGGGTCTTCTTCCGTTGCAGGTATGCGCTTCATGGGCGCGTACACTCCGGTAGACCCGCAGTGCACAAACTGGCGAATCCTTCCGTTGAGGGTCGTGACTATCCATTCCAACGTTTTTGCGCCGAGTATCGTATCCACAACCGCATCGTAGTGCTCGGCCAGGAGGCAGTTCTCGAGCGATTTCTGGTCCGCCACGTCAACGTGGATTTCCCGTGCAGTCTCGGGCAATGCGGCTTTCGTATGTCCGCGGTGGGCTACCACTGCCTTGTGCCCGTGGCGGTGCAAGGCGTTCGCAATCGCAAGGCCGAGGAAACGAGTTCCACCGATGAGGAGCACTTTCATTCCGCAACCTCCCCTGATTGTGCCGCGCGGACGTCTTTGAGATCGTCCCAGCGCACGAATTCTTCGATGAACGCAATTGTGTCGTGGACAATAACGTCCAGCAGTTGTTTTCCCTTTTCTTCCGACGAAAGCTCCGGGTGCCCCAACGCGCCGTTGGAACTGCGTGCGTGAAAGGGTGCGGCTACGCCGACCTTTGATGGTCGGCTCGCGTCCGGCGTGAAACGCGTGTGCTGCCAGTGCAGGCTCCCGGCCTTCGCCTTTGACATATCCACAAGTTCGCCCTTGATCGCAAGCATCAACGAGGTTTCGTACTCGCACGAGTGTGTCAGGGCGGGCGTTTCCATGGGAACCGTCTTCATGGCGTCGTCGGAAAGCGTCCAGTAACTTGCGAATGCCGCGATAAGGTCGGGCCGGGAACGGAATTTCCATGCGAATTCACTGAGCGCTGCCTGCCCGGGGTACACATTGCCACCGTGCCCGTTAAGAAGGAGTATCCGTTTTGCATGCCCCGGAGCGCACACAGGCCCGTCGGCAAGGCATTCCAGTATGCCGGTAAGCACGGTCATGTACACGCTCTCGGAAAGACTGAGGGCGCCCGCGAAGAGGCGGTGATGATGCGAAGCGCCCAGCCAAAGGGTGGGGAGCTGCACGACGCGACGCGGAATCCGTTCCTCCACGCTATCGGCGATTGCCGTCGTGATGAACGTATCGGTGAAGACGGGCAGGTGCTGACCGTGCTGTTCACAGGATCCGAGTGGCAACAACAGGACATGATCCGGGCTCAGGTCTGCCAGAGCGGGAGCCGTCATTTCGGTCCATTTCATTCGTGTTACCTCAATTTGCGTTTGAGTTCTTTGGATGGCGTGAGGAGTGGGTGGCCGTTGTTCCTTTGAGGGAAACCGTCCATTCGTCCTGATCCTCGGTTCGCAACGTGACGGTTTCGTGCAGGAAATCGATTTTCACGACCGTTCCTGAGTGGCCGTTGGCGGCAAACGCTGTTCCGAGTCTTGGGAACCGTTCGTGGGACTCCCGGTAGAACTCCTGTTCAAAACGCAGGCAGCATTTGAGGCGTCCGCAGATGCCCGAAAGTTTGGAAGGATTGAGCGACAGGTTCTGATCTCGCGCCATCTGGCTCGTGATAGGGGCGAACTCCGCGAGGAATGTTGCGCAACACAGCTCGCGACCGCACACGCCGATGCCACCCAGGCGCTTCGCTTCATCGCGGACGCCAATCTGTCGCAATTCGATGCGTGTCCGGTACACGGATGCAAGTTCGCGGACCAGTTCTCTGAAATCGACGCGGTGGTCGGCGGTGAAATAGAAGCAGATTTTCTTCCCGTCCAGTTGATACTCCACATCCACGGGTTTCATTGGCATTTTGCGGCGCGAAATCCTCTGCTGAAAATCCCGCAACGCCTCTTCCTCTTTGGTTCGCAGAGCATTCCAGCGGGAGATTTCGTGAGATTCCGCCAATCGGAGGACGGTTTTCTTCTTTGCCCGTCGTCCTGCGCGCGTTTTGCCTCCTGTCTGGCACACTCTCCCCAGATCCTCTCCCTTATCCGCCTCGACGATAACGTGGTTTCCGCGCGCAAGCTGCACGTTGTGTGCGTTGACGTACACGGCCCGCCGGTTTCCGCGAAAAACCACCTCAACTATCTCTCCTTCAAGTTCTGCGGACTCCTCTACGGGCGCTTCTTCCTCCGCCTGGAGGTGGAGATCACGATCCTCCAGTTCTTCGAGGGGTTTTTCATCGGGCTCTATATCGTGGTTTTTCATTCGAGATTCCGTTGCCGATCAAAGAGAAGGCCACCAGGTCAGAGAGGGAAATGCGGCAATTTCTGAGCCGTCCGTTTCCCGGAAGACCCGCCTGTCGTCGCGCAGATACATTGCGAGCGCGAAAAGGGC
>JAKPPK010000362.1 GCA_029547385.1 Candidatus Latescibacterota bacterium | reverse complement strand
TGGAACAGGAACGCGCAAAAGGCGGAAAGGTGAGCGGCATGGACGCCACACCGCCGTCGACGCAGGAAATCACACTCGGGGTGAGCCAGTATTCACAGCACGTTCGAGACGCAGGAACGGGGCAAATCAGGCCGTACACAGTGAGCACTCTGATCGAAGCAGCGAAAACGGTGGACGTTCTGGCGGACCAGGGCGTGCGGGCCGGAGCTCCGGGAACGCCTATGGATGTTCCCCCGGACTTGCAGCCGGTCTCCATCTACTACCTAAGCCTCACCTACACCCGGTACGGTTTTCAGCCGCCGGATCCTCGATCAGTAGCGGCGTGCGAGTACGTGCTCGACATGGCGGAAACGGTCGGCCATCCCGTTACGCTCTTACCGGTCTATCTTGTCAGCCCACTCACTCTCGCCGGGGACTCGCTCGCGGCCGTTCTGGCGTTCGAAAAGAGGATCGCTTCCACATGGGTGGTTTCCATGCCATCGGCGGGAGCGACCGCACCGCAGGCGACCGGGGAAGCCTTCGCTCTGGCGGCGGCAGAGGTGATTGGAAGCGCGATGATCATGCACGAGCTCTGCGACCTCGACGTAGGCTGGGAGATCCAGATCTTTCCGTTCGACATGCGGGCGCTGTCGATAGTGTTTGGTTCGCCGGAGAACCTCCTGATGCAACTGGCTTCCGCAGAAGTGGATGCATACTTCCACGGCACTCAATGGAAACCGTCGGCTGCCAATATCCACACGATGGCGAAAACACCGGGACCGCAGGCCGCGGCGGAAAAAGCCAGCATCATGACGGCGGGGGCGCTTCTCGGCGCGCGCCATTTCGTATGCGCGGGAACGTTGAGTCTCGACGAAATATTCAGTGCGGAACAACTGCTTCTCGACTGCGAGATTGCATCACACGTGGAAGCCGTTGTCCGTGGGCTCGACACATCGTGCGATCCCGATGCGTGTGTCCAAGATGTCATCGAAGGATCGTCGCGGGGATTCCTTGGCCTTGATTCCACGCTGCAACGGTACCGAGAGTCGTGCTGGTATCCCCGTTTCTTCGAGCGTGGCCTTCTGGCTGCGTGGCAGGATTCCGGAAGCCGGGAGCTCAACGAGCGACTCAGGGAGGAAGCCCGGCGTCTCCCATCTCGCCACGCGTTCGCATTGCCGGAAGAGGTGCAGAGAGAACTGGACAGAATTTACCAGCGAGCCGAAAAGCAATTCTCGGTATGACATGGGGGCGTTCCAACCGCCGAAGCGCTTCTCGAAACCCCCAACGCCAGGGGAGGTTCGAACTGGCTCCAGTGGCGCGGTTCGACCCCGAGGTCGTATCTTCTTCGTACCGATCACTCGTTCCCGATATCGGAACCATGCCGCAACATGTGGAGCAAGGAGCCGCAAATGTCTATCGGCATTGGAATTATCGGCACTGGAGGCATTTCGAATTCTCACGTCCGCGGCTACCAGGCTAACGCCTCGCTGGGAAAGATCGTGGCTGTTGCGGACATCGACGGGGCGCGTGCGGAGGAGGCTGCAAGCCGGTGGGGTGTTGATTACTTTACGACCGATTACCGCGAAATTCTGGCGCGGGATGACGTGGACGTGGTCAGTGTGTGCACGTACAACCAGGCGCACCGGCAACCCACGGTAGACGCCCTTGCGGCGGGCAAACACGTTCTTTGTGAAAAACCGATGGCGGCAACTCTCGATGACGCCAAGGCGATGGCGAAAGCAGCCAGGGACAGCGGGCTTATCCTGATGATCGCAATCCATTCTCGGTACAGCCCGCAGACGATTGCCGCGAAGAAAATAATCGATTCCGGCGCTTTGGGACGTGTGTATTACGGGGAAACGATAAGCACACGGCGGCGCTGGATCGGCAGCGGCTCATTCGCCCGACAAGAGACCGCCGGCGGTGGCGCTGTGGTTGACATCGGAGTCTATTCTCTTGACACGGCGCTTCATCTGCTCGGACATCCGAAGCCGAAGCGCGTAAGCGGCACCACCTGTATGGCCATTACCAAAGACCCATCCGCACAGGTGTATGGCGGGCATAGCTGGGATGTTGACCGAACAAATGTCGAGGAATTCGGGGCCGCATGGATTCGTTTTGAAAACGGCCTCTGCATCACCTTCAAAACATCGTGGGCCATACACGGAAACAGCATGGGCCGCTCGTTTTTCCTCGGGGAAAAAGGGGGCGTAGCTCTTGGACCTCTGGAGTACTACGGCGACCAGTTCGGGATGATGGTCAATGTGATTCCGCAGGACCTGCCCCCGGAGGAAGACAGATTCGTACTGGAGACGAGGGACTTCCTGGAATGTGTGCGCGATGGTCGGCCGTCGCCCATACCGCCGGAACAGGTTGTGGTGACTAACGTTATCATGGATGCTCTTTACCGTTCCGCAGCAGCCGATGAGGAGGTGGAGGTAACTCCTTGGCAGGACGTACTGTAAAGGCGCGTGCACCTGACGCCGGAAAAGGCGGCGGAACCCGGATGCATGCGGTGGCCGTTCGAACAACTGTCGCCGAGTACGATTTGCTCGATCCGCGAGCACCTGCTTCCGCGATACAGGCGTGCTTTCAGAAACCGGAGGTCTCCTGGGACGCTTCCGCGCTTGAACCGGGCGAAGTGGAGGCCATTCAACGAGCCACGGTAAGGGGAGCGGCAACGCAGACAATCGATATCATCCGCGAAGACCGGGCAGTGTGGGTTACCTATTCGGTAACAATGGATTTCGATTTCAACCCCAATGCTCTCAATTACTTCGGCGTTTCGATCGAGGACATTATCGTTCGCGGTTGTCGAGTTTCGTTTCCGATCGACGAGAACATCGTGGACCTGGTCGAGGAAAAGACAACCACACGGGTGACGTAAGAAGGACAAAAAAGGCAGTTCCATGAGAGCAATGATTCTTGCCGCGGGGCTCGGAACGCGGCTGTTACCGTACACCAAATCTCTTCCAAAGCCGCTTCTGCCTGTCAACGGGAAGCCTCTGATTGCATATCCGCTCGGGCTCGTGAAGGAAGCGGGAGTGAAGGACGTAGTTGTCAACGTGTACCATCTGGCAGACCAGATAGAAAGCGCGCTGAAGGCATGCTCCACCATGGGGCTGAACGTACGCTTCGCCCGAGAGCGTAGCCTTCTCGAGACGGGCGGCGGGCTGAGCAACGCGCAGGGTTTTCTCGGCAACGAAACATTCTTCCTCCTGAACTCCGACGTAGTGTGTGATATTGATCTCAAACCTGTCCTCGAAGCTCACATTCGCAGCGGAGCCATCGCGACGATGGTGCTGGTGGAACGGGAGGGCCAGAGTCAGTACGCCCCGGTCGTCTGGGATTCCCGGAGCAAACACGTGAAGGATTTGCGGGGAGAGCTTGGTGTCCGAACAAAATGCAGCCGCTCACTCACCTTTGCGGGAATTCATGTTATGGAACCTGCCGTCTTCGATTACCTCCTGAAGAGGAAGGAATCCATAATTGACGCCTTCTATCTGCCGGCTTTGCGGGAGGGCCGCCACATACACGGGTATCTTCACTCAGGATACTGGGCGGACGCTGGAACGGTCCAGGATTACGTTCGCGTGAGGAGGGATCTCGCCGGCGTTCGTTTTTCGCATCTCAAGCCGGTACCCCTTTCCGCCCCCATTAGCCTCGACATCGAATCTTGATACGGTCCAGAATTGAGTGCCGCTTCCTCACCCCGGAGACACGAGCTTTCCCCCATTCACGGTGGAGCGTCGGGGAGACGGTATTTCCGCCTGTCACTGGCGGCGCAAGCGAGTGACGCGGCTGCAACGTACGTCGTAATGGTTGTTCCGACAGTCGAGGTTGGAACCTTCGACGCGTTCTGTTCCAACGGTGAGTACCTCCGCAGCCAGAGTATCCCTGCACCGGCGATTCTGGCCCGATGGCGCGATCAGGGAATCGCCCTTCTCGAGGACTTTGGAACCAGAACGCTCACGCAGGTTATCGCGTCGGAACAGGAGAACCGTTGCGCCCTTCTTGAGGGCGCAATTGGCTTACTCGTGCGGCTTCACACGTGCCGGCAGAATGACGCGTTTCCCTGTCCTGCTTTTCAGCTTCATTTCGACGAGGAAAAGTGGCGCTTTGAATACCGTTTCCACGTCCGCGAATGGTTGATCGCGCGGCACTGGAAAATAGAGCCGACCTGCGCTGAATCGAAAATCCTTGATCGAGCTTTCGCATGGCTGGGGGCACGCTTGAGCAGGGAACCCCGGGTATTCACTCACCGCGACTACCAGTCCAGCAATCTTCTTGTCCGCCATGACGGTTCCTACGGGCTCATCGATTTTCAGGACGCGAGGCAGGGACTACGGCAGTACGACCTGGCATCATTTCTTTACGACTCGTACGTTGACCTCAACGAAACGGAGCGAAGTGAATTGTCGAACATGTACGCGAGCATGGCCTGCCTCACGATTTCGGAAGACGAGCACCGCTATCTCGTGACGATCTCGGCCATTCAGCGCAAACTGCATGATGCAGGCGCGTTCGCATATGCTGCCTATCACAGGGAAAAGACCGAATACCTGTGCTACCTCGCACCCGCGGTAACCCAGTCAGTAACGCTCATGGCTCAGATTCCACACCTTCGCGAAGCAGGCCGCGTACTCTCTGATTACGCCGCGCGCGCCACCGGAGGAACGTCGGCTTGAGCGACGTATGGCTGTTTTTTGACATCGGGGACACCCTTGTAAACGAAGACAAGCTCAGGTTCCAGATTTTCAAATCTCTGCAAAAAGCCATCACTGTGGAGACGGGGCACGAGTTTCCCTTCCAGGAGCTGTTGGCTTTGCGGGAAAGGCGGCTTCTCGAAGGCGAGCTCGGTGTTCATTACGGCATCGCGAAGGAATTGCTTTCGCCCGCGGGGTACGACGCCTGGGTCGAAGGTGTGGCAACACTCATCCGGAACGCGTCACAGTCAGAACTTCACCCCATCCCCGCCGCGGTGAACATTCTCGGGCAGTTATCCCGGTACTCGCTCGGTATCATCGCGGATCAGCCCGCACATCTTCTCAGTCAGTTCGCCAACTGGGGATTTGAGGGAGTCTTTTCGGTTGTCGCTCTGGACTCCTTGACCGGTTTTCACAAACCGGACACACGCCTGTTCGAGTGGGCACTCACCAGGGCGAACTGCAGGGCGGCAAACGCTGTTATGGTGGGCAATCGCCTTGACGCAGACGTCATTCCTGCAAAAAGATCGGGCATGAAGGCAATCCTTTGCGAGATTGAGCTTTCGACGAAAGGGTGGTATCCACCGGGCGGCGATGAGTTACTTTATTTGCAATCCCTCTCGCGCGTTCCGAACTGGCGGAACAACACAGCGGAACTCAGTGCTGGTGAACAACCCGACGGTTTTGTCACCCGGCTGAGCGAACTACCAGGTGTGGTGGAAAAACTCCTCGCGGAATGAAGGAACAGGTAGGAATGGAAAAGGAACCCGAAGGGCGTGTGGAATTCCTTCAGCGGGTCTGCGGAGCGGTTGCCAGGAGAGCACCTGAACGGCCAACGTCCGGCCCTTCCAAAATTACCGGGGAAGTGGGCCGAAGCGTTCGCGATGGGCAACTGGCGGATATATTCGTCGGAAATGCCCGTGCCGCAGGGATCGACGCGCGGATCGTCTCGACGCGCACGATGGTAGTGGATGCGGTGAACGAAATAACTCGAACGTATTCCGTCCGAACGCTTCATGCGTGGAACGACGGAACCGTGGAACGGTACGGCCTGGAGTCTCTTGCAGAGATGTCGGGGCTGGAAATCCAGCGGTGGAACCCCGAACAACCGGAGGAATCGAGAAAAGCCGCCGCATTTGGGATGCAATGCGGGCTGACCTCTGCAGACTACGCGATTGCGGAAACTGGCTCCCTTGTGCTCACCACCAGCCGTGAGAAAGGAAGGTCAGTCAGTCTGCTGGGCGATGTCCACATCGCGATTGTCGAAACGGACAGATTGATACCTGATCTCTATGACCTGCCGCAACGCCTTCTGAAAGATCACCCTGCCCTGTTGCCTTCGAATGTGACAATCATTTCAGGACCTTCTAAGACCGCAGACATAGAGCTGCAGATGGTCGTAGGAGTACACGGTCCGCGGCACGTGTTCGCAATCCTCGTTCAGAGTGATTGATCATTGCATCCGCTGCCAGCGCGGGCGCGCGAAGCTGGTCGTGGTCGGGATGCGGGTCCAGTAGCTCTCGGCGCGGACCGCATGTTGTCTTCTTTCCCTCCACGTATCTTGCTTTGGGCGTGAAGGCAGTGCTTTCGTCCTGCGCGTGACATCACGAGGCTCTTGATGGAGAAGACCGATCCCCTCTTGGGAGCAATTGGCGCCGTCCGCGAACGGCATATAGTCCACAACCTCCGGCGCATCTTCGAGATCATTGCGAGTGTGGAACGCGGCGACTCCACTCTTGAAAAAACTGCTCAGTCGTATTTCCGTTCACACCCGAAGCTGGGCAGTTCTGATCGGGCACTGATTGGTGACGTTGTCATTACAACGTACCGTTGGAAAATGCGCTTGCAAAACGCTCTGCGGCATACACTTGTGCAGGAACGTCCAACTGGATTCCGGGCAGAAGAAACTGACGCGTTGCTTCCCGGGGCGGTGCTCATTTCGTCGGGATATGATGCCAACGTGGTAACCTCCGCTTATCGCCGTGTCTTCCCTTCACTCGATCTTCCTCCCCTGTTCTGGGAACAGCTCGCTTCCCACGTTTTCTCGCTGAATCCCTGGGAAAGCGCGGACCTGGAACAGCTGGCCTTACGGGCTTCGCTGCCAGAATGGGTAGTACGGAGACTCACGGCGGATCATGGCTTCGAACGGGCAAGGTCTCTTGCGATCGCGCTTCAGACGAAAGCACCCATCACGTTGCGTAACAATGACTTGAGGCAAGACAGAGAAACGCTGATCGCGGAGCTCCTCGCCGCGGGAGTCGCTGTTGTGCCTACCGTGTTCAGCCCCTGGGGCGTCCAGCTTTCAGAGAGAAGAGAAGTGCGTCACCTGCAGGGGTTTGGTTCCGGAGCGTTTGACGTTCAGGATGAAGGCAGCCAGCTCGTCGCGTTTGCCACCGGTGCAGCTCCGGGAATGGTGATAGTGGATGCATGCGCGGGCGCCGGAGGGAAATCCCTTGCGTTGGGAGCAATGATGCGGAACGAAGGCACGATCGCGGCATTCGACCCCAGCGAGGCAAAACTGGAAGAACTGAGAGTGAGAGCGGCACGTGCCGGACTGAGGAACGTGCAGACCCACAGGGTTCCGGCAACTCCTGAGGAAGTACCGCACGAGGCAGTGTTCCAGCGCCTGGTCGGGCATGCCGATGTGGTCCTTGTGGATGCACCGTGTTCCGGAAGCGGAACGGCAAGGCGGAACCCGGACATTTTTGCGCGAATCACTCCGGAAGGAGTCACGCGGTACTCGCAAACGCAACGTAGGCTACTGGAGACATACTCGCGTCTCGTTCGCCCGCGTGGTCGTCTCGTGTACGCGACGTGCAGCCTTTTCCGAGAGGAGAACCGGGAAGTAGCCGAGGGCTGGCTTCGGGATGCAGCGGACTTCATCTCCATACCCGTGGAACGCAGTATCCCGTCTGAGATTGCTCCGTCTGTCTGTGAGGGCGCATACCTGAGCGTGTTCCCCGACACCCACGGCACCGACGGATTCTTTGTTGCGGCGTTTGAGAGAAAATCGGAACCACAATGAATAGCGTGAATCCATCGCACTTTTCGCTTCGGCAGGAGATTCTGCGCAAACTGATCCACCTAATGGGTCTGGTTCTGCCGCTCGGGTATTCACAGGTTGGCAGGAGCCGTGGTCTGCCTCTGCTTGCTCTTGCGACTGTGATGGTTGTCACCGCGGACGCGTTGAGGCTGTACTGGCCATTCGCCGGTCGCGTCTACCGTCGCATATTCGGCGGGCTGACTCGTTCCGGCGAAAACTCGAGAATGACGGGGGCAAGTTACATGATGGTCGGGCAGGCACTCACTGCCGCACTGTTCCCGGTTCCCGTAGCGATTGTCGCCATGACGTTCGGGGCAGTCGGTGACAGCGCCGCGGCGATTGGGGGCAGGCTTTCCGGTAAGCACCTGTGGCTCCGCGGGAAATCGATTGAAGGGTCCCTCGCGTGTCTGATTGCGTGTTTCGTCGCGGGCACAGCATGGGCAGAATTACCGCTTGCGTGCGTCTGGACCGGTGCGGTTGTCGCGACGTTGGCGGAAGCCCTGCCCCTTCGCGTGAATGATAACGCGATCATTCCGGTATCATCCGGTGCGGCAATGGCGGGCCTGATG